>JBKJKH010000257.1:0-15089 GCA_046597595.1 Gemmatimonadaceae bacterium | reverse complement strand
CCCGCCAGTCGCGACGCCGAGCAGGATGGACGAGTGCTTGTGTTTGTTGAGCCAGAGGAACGCCGCGGCGACGAGCACCATCGTCATCACGACCGTGCCCGTGCCGAGCATCGTGATCTCCAGCATCGCCGCCTTGAGCCGTGGATCCTGGTGCGCGGCGATAAAGTTCATGACCGCGTCGTCGAAGCGCTGGGTTCGCCCCGAGACGACCCGGCTTGCCAGCTTCGCGAACCCCCAGGTGAAGGCGATTGCGATCGCAGCGCCGGCCAGGAGGAACAGCCCGAAGGTGGCGTAGGCGTTTCTCGCGTGGCGCTCGAACAGGCGGAGGATCCTGAATATTACATTCCAGAGCACGCGCATCCGCCCGCGTGCGATCGAACCCACTCTGTCGCGTCTTTCGGCCATGGTGGTATTTACTTCAGGACTCCCACGTGGTCGATACCTCGTCGACTACCCGCCTTTCCTGCCCGGCACGGCCGTTGCTCTCCACAGGGGCAGTGGTCAGTCCTCCTGGAGGTACCAGAATGAGCATTCTGTATTGGATCATCGTCGGCTTGATCGCCGGCGTTCTCGCCTCGATGGTGATGGGCGGCACCGGTTTGGGCATCATCGGCGACATCGTGATCGGCATCGTCGGCGCCTTCGTGGGCGGCTGGATCATGAGCACCCTCGGCGCCTCGACACCGTTCGGCGGCTTGGCGGGCACCATTTTCGTCGCGTTCATCGGCGCGGTGGCACTGCTTTTTGTCCTCAAGCTTCTGCGGGGCGGAGCGCGAAAAGCCTGACAACGACTGCCGTTTGGGGGTGACACGAAACGAGGGATCTGCTCTGCGCAGATCCCTCGCTTCGCACTCCAGACCATCCTGAACAGCTAGTCGCCGGCCACCGGCGACAATATCCCGGACGTCCGGTGCTCCCCTGTCCGCTGCGACGTCTTCCGCCCAAGCCGCGACATGAACCAGTGCCGGCCCTCGTCAAAAATCTCGTAGAAGGTCGGGATCACCAGCAGCGTCAGGAACGTCGACGTCAGCACACCCCCGATGATCGCGATGCCCAGTGGCGCGCGGAACTGTGCGCCCTCACCCGATCCGAGCGCGACGGGAATCATGCCTGCGACCAGCGCAAAGGTCGTCATCAGGATCGGTCGCAACCGGATCGCGCCCGCCTCGATCAGCGCATCACGAAGCGGCAACCCGCCCTTCTCCCTCGAGAATTTCGCGAAGTCGATGAGCAGGATGGCATTCTTCGCCACAATCCCCATCAACAGGATCACGCCGATCAACGACATAATGTTGATCGTGTTCTTCGTCATCGCCAGCGACAGCATGACGCCGATCAGCGACAATGGCAATGAAACCAGGATGGCAAGCGGATCGATGAACGAGCCAAACTGCACCACGAGGATCAGGTACATCAGCATCACCGCAACACCGAGGGCGAAGAAGATCTGGCCGAACACTTCGCCCTGATCCCGGTTCTCGCCACCCATCGACACCTTGACGCCCGGAGGAACCTGTAGCGCCTGCGTGGCCTTGAGCGCATCGATGCCCACATCTCCGGCACCGCGTCCGGTCGTGTTGAACTCGACCGATACGACCGTCTCGCGATCCAGGTGATTGATGATCGCGGGACCAAGGCTCTGCTTCACCGTTGCGACCTGCCCCAGCGGCACCGTGGTCGGCACGCCATTGGCGCCGATGACGGTGAGCGGAACCTGCCGGAGATCCTCCGCGCGACGCCGCGCCTCGGGCGAGAAGCGAACAGTCACGTCGCGCATTTCTCCGGATGGATCTTCCCAGTCGCCGGCGTCGATGCCGGCGAAGGCCGGACGCAGTGCCTGCGCGACCTGACCCGCCGTCACGCCCAGCGATCCCGCAACTCCGCGGTTGAGCTGCACGTCAAGCTCGGGCTTGCGGCCTTTCGTGGAGAGGCTGACATCGACCGCTCCCGGGATCTTCTGAATTTCCGCACGCACCTGTTCCGCAAACGTGCTCAACGCCGTGATGTCCGTCCCCCGCAGCTGCACGGCCACCTGCTTGCGACCGCCACTGAAGTCACTCGTGAAGACCGACAGCGTCACACCAGCGACACTCTTCATGTCCTGGCGTATCGCCGCCGCCACCTGCTCGGCACTGCGTTCCCGGTCGCCCATGGGCTTGAGGCGGACGTAGATGTTGCCGACGTCCACGTTGCCTGACGCTCCGCTTCCGAGCGTGGTGTAGGTATAGAGCACTTCAGGGGAGCGTTTCGCGATACGCTCCGCTTCGGCCGCCTTCAGGCGCGTGTATTCGAGATTCGACCCCGGTGGTGTCTCGAGCGCGACTGTGAACTCCGAGAGATCGTCCTCGGGAAAGAAACCGGATTCAACTTTCCTCCACTCGGGGACAAGACTCTGCGATCCGAATGCGACCGCGATCCCGACGATGGACACGCCGACCTGCACGTACCACGGAGCGCGCTTGCGCGTCAGCGCGAAGACCATGATGGCAACACCGCCGAGGAACGCGAAGAGCCCGGGGATACCTTTTGACGGAAGCGTGAATGCGGCGAGGAACATTCCGACCGCCATCGCCACCATCGCACTCCGGTGATCGAGCGACCAGCCGATGACCTTCTTGTAGTTGAGCGCCTGACGGTTGAACCACGCATTGAAGATGTCCAGCTTCTTCGTGATCCAGCTCTTCTGTTCCTCGGTCTGGTGCGGATCCGGCCAGTACGCCGAGAGCATCGGATCGAGCGAGAAGCTAACGAACAGCGACACGAGCACCGAACAGGCAATCGTGAGTGCGAACGGCTTGAACCACTGTCCGGCGAGGCCGGGCATGAAACCAATAGGAATGAACACCGCCAGGATCGAGAACGTGGTCGCCGCGACGGCGAGCCCGATCTCATCAGTGCCTTCTCGCGCGGCCGTATAGTGGTCTTTCCCCATCTCGACATGCCGGACGATGTTCTCTCGCACCACGATCGCATCGTCGATCAGGATGCCGATCGCCAGCGAGAGGCCAAGCAGCGACATGGTCTCGAGCCGGAAGCCAAGTGCCCAGACCGCGATGAACGACGCGAGTACGGATATCGGCAGCGCGATGCCCGTGATTACGGTTGAGCGCCACGAGTTCAGGAACAGGAACACGACCAGCACGGTAAGGATCGCGCCCTCGACGAGCGCCTCTTCCACGTTGCGCACGGAGTTCCGGACGCGCTGGCCGGAGTTCTTCACCACGTCCAGCTTCGTGCCGGGGGGGAGCGTCGCCTGCAGCTCCTCGACGCGGGAGATAACGCGATCCGCCACGTCCGTCGTGCTATACCCCTTCGCTTTCTTGATATCGATACCAACGGCCTCACGCCCGTTGAAGAGCGCCAGCGTGCGCGGCTCCTCGGTCCCGTCACGAATCAGCGCGACGTCACCGAGCCTGACCAGGCGGCCGCCACGATCCGCAACCACGAGATTCGCAAAGTCCTGCGTGTTCTCCATGCGACCGCGCAGCCGGATCGTGCGTTCATCCATCGCACCGGTCACGCGACCGACCGGCGCCGCGAGGTTCTGGAGCGCGAGCGCCCGGACGATCTCCGGCACCGACACGCCCGCCGCCTGCATGCGGGAGGGATCGATCTCGACCGTCAACTCGCGCTCGACCTTGCCGGCAACCGCAACGTCGGCGACTCCGGAGGTCGACCGCAATTCGCGGGTAATGCCGGGATCGACAAGCCGGGTCAACTCCGCCTGCGACAGCGTATTCGATGACAGCGCCAGCGAGACGATCGGGCGGTCCGTGTCGTTCAGCTTCCGGACCTGTGGCTCCTTCATCTCGACCGGCAGCTCGGACCGGATGCTCGAGATCGCGTCGCGGATTTCTTGCGTTGCCTCGTTCAGGTCCTTCTCGAAGTTGAACTCGATGACGAGGAGGCCGTAGCCGTCATAGGCATAGCCGAGGACCGACTTCACGCCGCTGATGGCCGCGATCTGCTCTTCAAAGGGATCGAGGATTTCCTTCTCGACACCGTCGGGTGATGCACCCGGATAGATCGCGCTGACCGAGACGAACGGCGGCGCAACCTCGGGGAACTCATCGGTCTGCAGCTTGAACAGGGCGAACAGCCCGAATACCGCGAGCGCCACCATCGACACGACGGTGATGAGCGGACGTTTGATGGCAAAATCTGAAATGAACATTGTGTGTTGCTCGCAGAATATCGTCGTTTATCGCTTCTGATCGTTGACTGCGCTCACTCGTACCTTCGTCCCCGCCGTGATCCCGCGCGCGGCACCGAGCAGCAGCGTATCGCCTGCCACAAGTCCTGCAGTGATCTCCACGCGCTCGGACGATTCATCGCGCAACCCGAGCGTCACGTCGACCTTCGTGACTTTGCCACCCTTGAGCAGCATGACCGACGGACGGAGACCGCGTTCGTCCACGGCGCTTGTTGGAACGACTGTCGCAGTGCGGGTGTCGCTCGCGACCCGGCCCTCTGCGAACAGCCCCGCAACCAGCGTCGACCCGGCGTTCGGCACCGACACATAGATGCGCACCTGCCGTGTGGCCGGATCGGCAACCGGGTTCACCCGCGTGACGCGTCCGGTAAACGTCCGGCCGGGGTAGCCTGTCACGGAGAACAAGACGGGCGCGCCAAGGCGCACGGCGCCGAGCTGGTCGGCCGGGACGCTTGCTTCGAGGCGCATCGTGCTCGGCTCGACGACGGTGAACATTGCTCCGCCGGGGTTCACGACATCGCCGGCGTTGATCTGCCGCTCACTCACGATCCCGGTGAATGGCGCGACGACGCGCGTGCGGGATTGCTGCTCCTGTGCCGACGCCAGGCGTGACCGCGCATCCTGCAATGCTGCCTGGGCTGCGGTGTTCCCACGGCGCGCGTTGTCGAGATCGCGTTGGGCGATCGCGCCGGCCTCGAACAGCGTCGTCGACCGTTGCAGGTCGCGTCCCGCGAGCTCAGCGGAATTCTGCGCGGATGACACGCCTGAGCGTGCGGCGAGCAGCGCGTCACGGATGCCCGCATCGTCGATCATCGCGAGCGGCTGGCCCGCCCCGACGCGCTCGCCCTGCTCTGCCATCGTGCGTAGCACCGAGCCACCGATCTGCGCCCGGATGGTCGCCACACGATCGGCCACGAGCGTGCCCGAGATCCCGGGGCCCGTGCGCAACGTATCGAGCGGCACGATCATCACGTTCTCGGGACCGATGGCGGTCGTTGTGGTGATGCTGTCTGGGCGCGGCTCTGCGTCGCCGTTGCTGCAGCCCACGGCGATCGTACCGGCAACGACGGCGACGAGAAGCGAGCGTGTGGACACTGGAATGAATGACATGGGTGACATTTTGTGCGAAACCTCTATTGACCCTGCGTTTGCCGGGTGCCCGCGCCGCTCTGTGGCGCGGACTGTCCCTGCGACCGTGTTTCCTGCGACTGTGGCTGCCCCTGCGACTGCGGGACGGGTCCCTGCGTTTGTCCTGCGCCTAACGGCAGGTCCTTGAGCAGCGCGAGCTTCACCCGTGCCACCTGAAGGTTGCGAGCGGCGAGCGCGCGATTCGCGGCCGCCTGGTTCAGCAGGATGCGTGACTCGGACAGCTCGATCTGCGTCGAAATTCCCTCGGTGTACCGGACTTCCGCGATCTTGTATGCGCGTGACGCGACTTCGTCGGTTCCGACCGAAGCGAGGAACGCCGTTTCCTGCTGCTCGAGGTCAGCGATGGCGAGTCTCGCGTCGAGTGCGGCGAAGTCCTTCGTCTGCTCGTGGCGCTGCTTCGCCTCAGCGAGGTTGGCTTGCGCCATCATCTGGTCGCCGCGGATCCGTCCACCGCTGAACAGGGGGACCGAAAGTCCAAGGCCGACCGTCCAGTTCGGGAAGGTGTTGCCTGGTGTAAGGTCGCCGAAGGTCAGCGGGTAGTTGAAGCGCTGGTACGTCGTCGTGAGCCCCAGAGAAGGCAGCCGCGCGCCCTTGGCGATTCGGAGCAGTTGCTCCTGCGCAACGACATTCTCCTGCGCCTGCCGTACGGTGCTCCGGGCGGCGGCCGTCGTGTCCGTGCTGGCGACCACCGCATTGACCGAAGTCGACACCGCGCGATCCATCTCGAGCACGCTTTCGACGTTGTCCGTGATGCGCGCCACGGGAGAAATCCGCGCGCCACTGTTTTCCGCCAGTCGCTCCGCGGCCGGCGCCGTCGGCAGCCCCTGCTGGATGTCACTCGTCAGGCGGAGTGGCTGGTTCAATGGCACGTTGACGATCTGGCGAAGGCGCAGGTAGGCGATGTCACGCTGTGCACGTGTGCCGATGACCTGCGGCCGCAGGTTATCGCGCGCAACCCGAGCGCGGAGCAGGTCGAATTCCGCGACATTGCCGACCTGGCGCGCGAGCGAGGTCTGCCGGAAGGTGCGCTCGGACTGCACCAGCGAGGATTCTGCGATCTGCACCATGCGGTCGGCGAGTGTCGCGTCGTAGTACGCGCTCGCAACGTTGAGCCGCAGCTCGGCCTGGGCTGCGGTCAAGCCGATGCTCGCACTGCGCGCGCCTGCGGCCGCCGCACGATTCTGCGCGCCCACGCGCCCGCCGGAATACAGCGTCTGGTTCCCCGTGACTCCGAAGATGATGGTGTTTTCCGAGGCAAAGATCCGGGCGATCGGGCTGCTGGCGAGGTCCCCGCCACCGCCGCTCGTATCGGTGCCACCACCACTTCCCCCACTTGCCTTCTTGCTGATCTCCGCAAACTGGCTCTGCAGCGTGCGCTGGTAATTGACCGTCCCGTTGAGCTGCGGGAAGTACGCGCTGCGCGCGGACACCTGCTGCCCTCGCGCTCGCAGGACGCCGGCGTTGGCGATGTTGATCGTCTCGCTGTTCTGCTCCGCCGCACGAATGGCGTCATCGAGTGAAAGCGCGCGCTGCGCGCTCGCTGGCTGGCCCTGCGCACCGGCAATCGTGGGCGTGATGGCGGCGGCGAGTAGCGCAAACCCGAGCGTGAACTGCTGTGTGTTATGGCGTGTCATGGGTCCGTCCGTCTTTTTCTGGAAGCGACTGTGTGGAGGCTCAGGAAGCGCGGCGAATGGGGCGTCGCTTCGTGCGGGTACCGCTGGCGCTGCCCGTGGACACTGCGGTGCCGGCTACCGGAAAGCCGATCGCGCGCAAAAACAGGCGGACTGACATCGCGGCCGCCTTGCGTGGCGGCAGCCGATACAGTCTCGGCATCATCTCACGACCCATCGCATCCGCGAACATCGCCCCGATGAGCATGGCCACCGCGCCGCGGAGCTCGGAGTCCGACACCGTCACGCCGCGATCACGAAGCTGCGCGGTGTAGGTGTACAGCCCTTCGAATGCGCAGCGCGGCCCTTCGCACGCCGAGTCGGCGAGATCCGGATGCTCCTCGAGCTCACCGATCATGGTGCGGATGACCGAGCGGTTCTCGTGCATGTGTGCGACGACGATCATCGCCCACTCGGAGATCTCGCGTTCAGGGTCGACAGGCCGCGCCGGCAGCGTGGGTCGTTGCGCGTCGTTGGGCTGGCCCTTGAGCGCGGATTCAATGAGCGCGGCCTTGGAACCAAACAGGCGGAAGAGCGTGACTTCGTTGACGCCGGCTTCGACGGCAATGCGCCGGGTGGTGGCGCCTCGGAAGCCAAGCTCGCCGTAGACGCGCACGGCAGCCTGGAGAATGCGATCGCGGGGAGTCTGCATGGGAGCGAAGATAGGCGCACGGCCGGTTGTGTGCAAGTAGCTGCTTGCATTGATACAAGTGCTTGCTTGCATTCCCGCTACCGCCCCTACGCCGCGGCCTTCACCCGGGTTTCAGCAGGATTCATTCCTGCTGCATGGCCATCTGTTTCCAGCGCTGGACGACTGCGGCAATCGCCCGCGCGAAGCGCGCTGGAGCCTCCGGGACGTAGCCGAGAAACAGGCTCGGCTCGCTCAATTCGAGTTCCATCAGCACCGGCGCGCCGTCCGCGCCCGGTACGAGATCAACTCGCGCATACAGTAGCACCCCACCAGACGGCACCGCCGCCAACGCGCGATCAGCCAGCCGCAGCTGCGCATCGGTGCCGCGTTCCACCGCCTCGTGACGGGCTTCGGCGCCCGCAAAGCGCTTGTCCAGTCCCACATCGGGACCCGTCAGCACCGCAGCGCGACGCACCGCATGACTGAACACGCCCTCTATATAGATGAGGGACGTCTCACCTTCACTCTCGATGGCGCGCAGATACCGCTGGAGCATCACCGTGCGTCCTTCCTTCTGCAGCCGCTCGACGTGCGCGGCCGCAAGATCACGCTGCGTCGCGTCGCCAAGATCGTACCGGCCCGCCCCAAGACTCGAGAGACTCACCGCCGGCTTGATCACCCACTCGCCCTCGCGTGGGAGCATCCATGCGTCCCGCGGCTCGATCCATTGCGTCGGGACGACCGCCACTCCCTGTGCGCCGAGCTCGCGGAGATAGTGCTTGTCCGTATTCCATGCGAGGACATCATGCGCATTCGCGAGACGGGGAACGCGTGCAGCCCACGCAAGGAACTCCTCGCGCCGATACAGGTAATCCCAGCAGCTCCGCACAACCACGAGGTCGAAGAGTTCCCACGCCACAGCGGCGTCATCCCAGACCGCGGGCTTCGCGTCGATCCCGAGAGCGGCCAGCGGCTCGATCAACAGCCGCGTGTCTGCATCGGCCGCGGGAAGCTCCGCACACGTCACCAGCGCGACGCGCACACTCACGCGAGGGACGTCGTCATACTCGGGAGCAAAGCAAACGAGGGACCTGCACCGAGTTTCAGGTGCAGGTCCCTCGCGTAACGCATGCGATTACTACGGGTTCTGAGCCGGCTGCGTCGCGCTCGGGTTGCCCTGCAGCTCAGCGGCCGGGAGCGGGAAGCACACCTGGTCGCCGTACGTCAGTCCGGTCGTGCTGCCGGGATACACACCCGACTCATAGAAATTCAAGTTGTCGAAGCGCTTGTAGCGCCGCATGTCACCCAACCGGTGCGCATCAAGATAGAAATCGCGACGGCGCTGGTCCCGCAATTCGGTGAGCAACGCTGGCGCCGTGATCGCGCCGACGTATAGCCCCTGTCCACCCACCGCCCGCCGCGCGTTGATGAACGCGAGCGCGCCGGCGGTATTGTTCTGCCGGAGCCGGGCCTCGAACAGGATGTGCTGTGCCTCGAGGTACGACGCGATTCGCACGTTGGCGTTGACGGCCATCTCGCCGCCGACCACTGTCCCGTTGTACGTGCTCCAGGACAGCGGGGAGTTCGGGACGCGCGACAGGACGCCGTTCTGCGTACCCTCGTTCGCCGCCGGATAGGGGATACGTGGATCCGGTGCTACCTGAAAGAACGGAGTGACCGAGATATTGTTGCTCGACGTCTGGCTCACGCCTGATCCAAGGTTACCGAACAGGACGTTGTTCTCTCGACCACTGTTCGCGGAGTAGTAGGCACGCCAATCGAAGGTGGTGTTCGTCACGTTGGCTGCTGCCGCTTCCGCGGCCGCCCAGTTGCCCATGCCGAGGTTCGCCCGCGCGATCCCCACGTTGGCGAAATTGATGAGCGAATCTGCGCCCGACGTGACCGGCGCCACCGGGAAGGGGGGGACCAGCGTCGCCTGGAAGGCGGTGGCGATGGTCCGGGCTTCCGTATAGCGCGCGACCGCACGTGCAAAGCTCGAGTCCGGAATCAATGTCGGACCGAGGTTGTAGGGCACCCCGCACATCTGCTCGCCAAGCAGCCCGTACGCATACGCACCGTACGAAAGCGATCGCGCAATGCGCAGGCTCAGCCCGGTGGAGTCGGGCAGGAGCAGCTTGAGCCGCGCTGCCACGCTATCGCCAAGGAAACGCGTACGCTGCATCGGCGTGTACACAAAGATCGTGTAGGTCCCATTCTCCGGCGCGATGCGACGCATGTCGAAGTCGATCTCCT
Source organism: Gemmatimonadaceae bacterium (assembly GCA_046597595.1). Taxonomy (GTDB): domain Bacteria; phylum Gemmatimonadota; class Gemmatimonadetes; order Gemmatimonadales; family Gemmatimonadaceae; genus JBKJKH01. The sequence goes on along the minus strand of JBKJKH010000257.1, from coordinate 5,173 downwards.
CGGAGAACACGTGATGATTGCGCGCCTCATCGGAGAATTTCGCGCTCCACAGCGTCACGTTGCTCAGCATCGGCTGGAATTCGCCGATGACGCCGTTGACAAGAAGGTTGATGTAAAGTGAATCCCCGAGCCGGGACGCGTCGATCGCCCCGGGATTCGTGGCCTTGAGAAAGTCGTTGCAGGCGCCGAGTACGGCAGCAGTACCCGCAATGGCCAGCAGGCGCAGGGCGCGCGTGCGGCGCGAAATTTTCGGAGTCGTCATCATGGTGGCTCCGCCTAAAAGCTGAAGTTCAGCGTCGCCGTGAAGCGACGCAGGTTGGGTACGGTATACGTGTCGGCTCGCGAGAAGAGGCGGCCGCCGTAACTGTTCACTTCGGGGTCTGCGCCGCGATAATCCGTCCACGTCGCCAGGTTGCGTCCGGCCACGGTGAAGTTGGCCCCGCTCGCGCCCACGCGCGAAGCAAAGTCGACTGGCAGCGTGTACGTCAGCGAAACCTCACGGAGCTTCACGAAGTCTGCCGGCTCGATCCACTCGGCAGTCATGAATCCACCCTGGCCAGCGGTGGTGCGGCGATACTGGAGCCGTTTCCACTCATCGGCATCGGCCTGCGCGGCGGTACCGACCGTCGCCGCGGTGACGTTCCGCGCTCCGAGACTCACGTTGTTCATCTCGCAGACATCGTTCGCCGCCTGGCACTGGTTGCGCAGCCGCTGGTTGAACAGGTAGTGACCGCCCTTGTGATCGAGCAGCGCATACGCACGCAAGTTCCGGAAGAGCGTGAAAGTGTTCCCGAAGCTCAGCTCGCGTGTCGGCGTCGAGGGTCCGATGTAAAAGGTGTCCGGCAGGAATTGCACGGCACCCAGCGCGTTGACGATCGGTACACCGCTGGCATCGAGTTGCGGCTTCGACGCCCAGTACCCGCCAAGCGGATATCCTTCGCGATTCTGCTGCGCGTTACCGTATGCCTGACCGGTGATAGAAGAGCGGTTCGACGTGTCGGGGATCTGGAGCAGGACATTCTTGTTCGTCCCGAGACTGAGCCGCGTGTCCCAGACGACCGACGCCACCTGGAGCAGCGTCGCTGTCAGGCCCAGCTCGACTCCCGTGTTCCGGACGCTGCCAAGATTGGTGATGCGGCTTCCGGAAAAGCCTGACGACGGCGCCACGGACACCGCGACCAGCATGTCGCTGGTCCTCTTGTTGTAGTACGTGAACTCCGAGCCTAGCCGGTTCCGAAGGAATCCCGCGTCGAAGCCCACCTCGATCTCGCTGCCTCGCTCCGGCTTCAGGTCCGGATTCCCGAACGTGGAAGTTCGGATGGCATTCACCGTCGTGCCGCCGAGTGTCGCGCGGTCCACGCTGTAGGTCTGCGTGGCCGAGAACGGCGCGGGAGCGCGCCCCGCCTGTCCCCACGCCGTGCGGAACTTGAAGTTGTCGGCGCGAATTGCGTCGAACACCGACTTGAGCGCCGGCTCCTCGCTCGCGATGTACGAGAGCGAAAGCTTCGGGTAGATGATGGTGTTGAAGTTGGTCCCGAACGACGAGTGGTCGTCCGCCCGCACTGCGCCGATCAGGAAGAGGCGGTTGTTCCAGCCCACCTGCTCCTGGACGTAGTAGCCCACTGAGTTGAACTCGGAGAACGTATTGAGCCCCGACACGGTGGTGGCGCTGTTGACGAGCGTGACGTCTGGAGCGCCAAGCCCCGTGCCGACCGCGCGCAACGACTTCGTCTGGTTGGAGATGACCTGGGCTCCGACCGACGTCGTGGACGCGATGCTTGGCCCGAAGTCGTGCGAGACGTTGCCCGCGTAATCCAGCGTGTACAGGTAGGTCTGGGGCGTCTGGATCGCGACAAATCCCGCCGGTGTGTCGACGGAGTTCGGCAGCGACAGGATCGTCCCCTCGGCGGCCGTGCGGTCGACGCCCGCGACAAAGCGGTTCGCGAACCAGGTGGTCGGCCGGTAGTTCACTGTCGCGCCGAGGGTCAGGCGATCAGTGAGAGTCTGGTTGTTGTAGGCATTCGCGCGGATCGGATCGATTGTCGCCCAGCCTGGCGCGAGCGACCCGATGTTGCGGCGGCCGGGCTGCCAGCGCGCCGCGCTCAGCGTGAGCGCATTGCCCGATTCGTCGGAAATGGGCAGCCGCAGGTGCGTCTGGATGTAGCCGAGGTTGAGCGCGACGTCCGACTTGCCGGTGGGCGTCAGCGTGAAGTTGGCGCGCCCCGACGTGCGGCTGTTGAAGCTGTTGCGGAATACGCCGTTCTGGAGATCGCGGTCGCCACCGATGTAGAACGAGTAGCGGTCACCACCGCCACGCATTGAAAGCGACCCACGGCGGACGTTGCCCGTGCGTACGGCCGTCTCGTCGCTGAAATTTCCCGTGAGGCCCGGTGACTGCGCGCGAAGTTTTGCGGGATCATCGAACAGCGGGCTGGCGACGATGATCTCGCCCGTCCCCGCCGTTACCTGGCATCCGGGATACAAAGGAACCCGGCCGGCGGTGATGGCCGTGGTCACCGTGTCGCGAAACGCATCGCACATCAGGTAGCTGGATGCCGGCTTCGCCGTCCATTCCTCGCTGCCCATTTCAACCTTGGACGTCCAGCGCGTGCGCTGCTGTCCGCGCACCCCGCGCTTCGTGATGATCTGGATGACGCCACTCGAAGCCTCCGCGCCGTACAGCGTGGCGGCCGCCGGCCCCTTGAGCACCTCGATCGATTCGATGTCGTTCGGGTTGATCATGTCGAGCGCCGACGTCACCTGCGACGACTGCCCGCTGATCCCCGCGCCGGTGGGGTTGAAGTTGCCGAGCGCCTCGATGTTATAGCGGATGCCATCGATGAACACGACTGGCTTGTAACCCGTGAGCGAGCCGGCGCCGCGGATGCGGAGCTCGGCGGCCGCGCCAGGCGTACCGCTGCCCGGCATCAGGGTCAGTCCCGGCGTACGCGACTGGAGCGCCTCGGTCACGTTGACGATCGAGGCCTTGTCATTCGCCTCTGCGACGTTCACCTGCGTGATCGAGTTGCCGAGGGTACGCTTCTCGACCGGGCCGGTGGTCCCGGTCACGACGAGCGCATCGAGTTGGCTGACCGTCGCACGAAGGCCGAAGTCGGCGCGAATCTCCGCAGCGGGAGCCACGTTCACGTTCAGTACCGAACGCTCGTAACCGATCCGACGCACGCGAAGTTCGTGAGGTCCGCCAGGTACGGCGGTCATGACGTACTCGCCAGCCGTATTGGTGATCGCGCCTACGGTCGTGCCCACGACCTGCACCTGGGCGTCACCCAGCGGCTGGCGCGTCGATGCGTCCGTGACCTTGCCACGCACCGTTCCGGTCCCCTGCGCTGCGAGCGCCGCCGGCAGTATCGCAAGCGCGAAAAGCGCCCTGCGCAACTCGGTAATCCCTGAAAAAACACGAGGCATACGTTGACCCTCCGTCGCTCTATGGAAGTGAAGACGGGGGACGCTACGGCTCGGCGACGACTGTCGCAAGACCTTTCTGGGGCACGACCTGCCTAGATTTCTTCTCGTCGGTCACAATGACTCTCCTGCTGCGTTGTTTACTCCCGCGCTGAGTCGTCCTAGGGCAATCCGAACCCATCACATGACCGCACTTCTGTACTTCGTTTTTATCCTCTCGGGCGCCGCTGGACTCATCTACGAGTCCATCTGGACGCGCTACCTCGGCCTGTTCGTCGGCCACAGCGCGTACGCCCAGATCATTGTTCTCGTCATTTTTCTCGGCGGAATGTCGATCGGCGCGGTCATGGCCGGCAGGCGGTCGGACCGGCTCGCGAAGCCGCTCAGCTGGTACGCGGGCGTCGAGATCATTGTCGGCATCATCGGCCTGATGTTCGACTACGTGTTCCAGGCCGTGTCCGCAAGCGCATTTGATACGCTCTTCCCCGCGTTGCATTCCCCTGCGCTCGTCACAATCGCCAAGTGGTTGCTGGCCGCACTCCTGATTCTCCCGCAGTCTGTCCTGCTGGGAACCACGTTTCCACTGATGAGCGCAGGCGTGCTCCGGCTCTCAACTGCCGTCGAAGGCACGGCGCGCTCAGGGCGCGTCCTCGCGACGCTCTACTTCGCCAATTCTCTCGGTGCCGCGGCCGGGGTGCTCATTGCCGGTTTCTACCTCATCGGCGCGTCCGGTCTTCCGGGCACGTTGCTGGTGGCCGCGATGATCAATCTCGTGGTCGGCCTCATCATCCTGGTGGGCGTTCGGCTCCGGACGATGCGCGCTGCGGCGCGTGGCGAAGACGCCGTGGTCGCCGCGCTCATGGACGCGCCGGACCATCCCGTGTCGTCGCCGGCCCCCGCCTCGACCTCCGCGAGGCCGTTGGGGGATGAGGCGCCAGCGACACTCGTGCGGGCGATGCTGATCGTCTCCTTCGGGACGGCCGTCGCCTCTTTCATCTACGAGATCTCGTGGATCCGGATGCTGTCGCTCGTGCTCGGCGCAGCAACGCACTCGTTCGAGTTGATGCTGTCGGCATTCATCCTCGGCTTGTCGTTAGGTGCGTTCTGGGTCAAGGGACGTGCGGATCGTTTCCAGGATCCCGTGCGCGCGCTGGCGATCGTGCAGTGGCTCATGGGCACGCTCGCGGTCGCGACGTTGCCATTGTATGTCGCATCGTTCGGATGGACAGGATCCCTGATGCAGGGCCTCGCCAGGAACGATGTGGGGTACGGGCTGTACGGTGTGCTCCGCTATGCCCTCTGCCTGGCAGTGATGCTGCCGGCCACATTCTGCGCCGGCATCACGCTGCCGCTCATCACGCGCACGTTGCTCAGCGCAGGGAATGGAGAGCGCGCGATCGGCACGGTGTACGGCGTGAACACGCTCGGCTCCATCGTCGGCGCCGCGCTCGCCGGGCTCGTGCTGCTGCCATTGCTCGGCGTCAAGGGACTGCTGATTACGGGCGCCCTGGTCGATATTGCCCTCGGGGTCTACCTGCTGGCGGTGTTCCTGCCCGCACGCGCACGAGCGTCCGACGTGCAAACGGAAATGGAAACCGGATCCGCAGCACCAGCGCGCGCCATTCCACGCTTCGCGGTTGCCTGCGCCGCGACAGCGATCCTCGCCGTCACCGCATCGGCGCTGGCCGCCGGCTTCGACAAGGCCCTGCTCACGAGTGGCGTGTTTCGCTACGGCGCCATCACCACTGCG
>JBKJKH010000143.1:0-2924 GCA_046597595.1 Gemmatimonadaceae bacterium | reverse complement strand
GCGCGCGGCGCCTGAGACGCGGACGGTGCCGATCATCGCGCTCACGGCGCACGCGATGGCCGGCGATCGTGAGCGCGCGCTCGAAGCGGGCGCCAACGACTACGACACCAAGCCGGTTGAACTCGCACGCCTGCTCGGCAAGATCGACGCACTGCTCGGCAAGGCGGAATGACGCCGACGCTCACTCGCGAGGCGGCCGGCGAACTGCGGCACGAACTGCGGACCCCGATCAACCACATCCTCGGCTACGCCGAGATGCTGCTCGAGGATGCAACGACCGGGTCACAGGACGCGCAGCTGATCGGTGAAATCATCGCCACGGCTCGCACCGCGCTCTCGTTCGTCAACGATGCGCTCCCGTCGAGCGGAGAGTCCACGGCGGCCGACATCGACCGGCTGATCGTCGCGCTCGCGGTGCCGCAGGCGCGCGTGATCGCCGCCGCGGAAACGCTCTCCCGTGGCACGCGCGACACTCAGTTCACCACTGATGTCGGGCGCATCGCGCAGGCGGCGCAGCGGCTCACTGCCCTGCCGCTGGCCGGTGCCGCGCCGCCCGCCGCACCGCGCCGGAGCGCCGCCACTCCGCGCGCGACCGCAGCGATGGCCGCCGCCTCACTCGGCAGGATCCTGATCGTCGACGACGTCGAGGAGAATCGCGCGGTCCTGGAGCGCCGCCTGGAGCGCGAGGGGTATGCGGTCGACAGTGTCGCGAGCGGAGAGGAAGCATTGGCCCGCGTCGGTGACGGTGCCTTCGACCTGGTGTTGCTGGACGTGCTGATGCCCGGCATGGACGGTTTTGCGGTTCTTGATCGGATCATGAGCAATCCCGCGACGCGCAACATTCCGGTGATCATGATCTCCGCGCTCGATGATCTGGCGAGCGTGGTGCGCTGCATCGAGCACGGCGCGGAGGATTTCCTGTCGAAGCCGTTCGACCCCGTGCTGCTGCGCGCGCGAATCGGCGCATCGCTCGAGAAGAAGCGCTGGCACGATCGCGAAGCCGACTATCTGCGCCAGGTGTCGCAGGTGATCGAAGCCGCGAGCGCTGTGGAGCAGGGCGGCTATATCGCCGGCATGCTCGCCGGTGTCACATCGCGCGACGACGAGCTGGGTCGACTGGCGCGCGTGTTCGACGCGATGGCCGCGGGTGTTCGCGCGCGCGAAGCGCGTTTGCGCGAGCAGTTGCGCGAACTCCAGGCGGATGTCTCACTGGCAACCAGCGAACACTCGGTCCTCGCCGAGGATGGCGATGGGACGAACACGCTCGCGATCGGTACGTCGCTCGCCGGGCGCTACGATATTCGCGGAATCATCGGCCGCGGCGGAATGGGTGTGGTCTATCTCGCGCGCGATCGTGAGCTGAATGAGGACGTGGCGGTGAAGACGATCCGTTCCGACCTGGTCAGCGACGACAAGGCGCGCGGCGAGGACCTCAAGGCCGAAATTCGCCTCGCGCGTCGCATCTCGCATCGGAACGTCGTCCGCACGCACGACCTCGGCGAATCTGGTGGGGTGTTGTTCGTGACGATGGAGTACGTCCGCGGGATCACCGTGCGCGAGCTGCTCAAGACGCGCGGCCGGCTCGGCGTCGCGAGTACGCTCGCACTGGCGCGACAGTTCGCGGATGCGCTCGCGGTCGCGCACGCCGCGGGCGTTATTCACCGTGACGTGAAGCCGGAGAATGCGCTGGTGGACAGCGAGGGCGTGCTCAAGGTGATGGACTTCGGCATCGCGCGCCTGGCGGAGACGACGAGTACCGCGACGCAGAGTGGGCTGGTTGTGGGGACGCCGATGTACATGGCGCCGGAGCAGCTGATGGGCGAGGCGGTCGACGCGCGGGCGGACATCTACTCGCTTGGCGTCGTGATGTACGAGTGCCTGACGGGGTATCCGCCGTTCGCGGCGCCGACGACGGTGGCGTTGATTGCCCGGGTGTTGACGTCGGTTCCGATTCCGCCGGCGGACATCAATCCTGAGGTGCCGCCGGCTCTATCCGGGCTGGTGTTGCAGTTGCTGGCGAAGGAGGCTGCGGCGAGGCCGGCGGATGCGCATGCGCTGCTGAATCAGTTGGCTGAGATGGGGTGAGCAACGCCGACGAAAGGGATAGGTCAGACAGCGTGCAGCCAGTGCTCCACCGGCTTGCTGAGAAACTCCTCCACCGCAATGCCGTCGCCGCCCACGATCATCGCGTGCCTCGGCTTGAACGCATCGGTGAAGGTGGCGAGGCCGGGAAAGCCATCCGGTGATCGGCCGCTCTTGACCTCGATCGCCGTAATGGTGCGCCCCCTGCGAACCACAAAATCCACTTCACGATTACGCTCGCGCCAGTAAAACACTTCGCAGCTGCCGGCCGCGGCGGCGTTTGCGAGATGCGCGCCCACGGCAGACTCCACCAAGCGCCCGCGGAACTCGCGATCGGCGCGGGCTTCCTCGGGCGACAACCCCGACTGGGCCGTCATCAGCGCGGTGTTCAGCACCTGGAACTTGGGACTCGAGCCGCGCTGCCGGACGGCCTTTCCCGCATACTTCTGGAGGCCGGTGAGCATCCCTGCGCTGCTCAACAGCTCGAGATAATGCGCCAGCGTCGTGGTGTTGCCTGCATCCTGAAGCTGGCCGAGCATCTTCGTGTACGAGAGGATCTGTCCGGAGTAACGGCATCCGAGCTCGAACACACGTCGCAACAAAGCGGGCTTCTCGATCCTCGACATCAATAGCACGTCTCGCGCGATCGTCGTCTCGATCATCGAGTTGACGATGAAACTGCGCCACCGCTGAGGGTCGTCGATGAGATGTGCCGCTCCAGGGTATCCGCCAAAGTAGAGATACGTCTCGACATCCCAGCCGAACGCGTCCCGCATCTCGGCGAACGACCAGTGCCCAAGGTGGATCGTCTCGAACCGCCCCGCGAGACTCTCGGTGAGTCC
>JBKJKH010000655.1:0-4836 GCA_046597595.1 Gemmatimonadaceae bacterium | reverse complement strand
CCGGCGTGCGCCGGGCATCCTGATCGCGCTCGCCATCCTGGTGTTGCTGGGATGGTACATCTGGACGTCACGCGTCGTCGCAGAGGAGCTTCGCCGTGAAACGACGATCTCGTCACGAATGTTCGCGCGCATCTACGCCGCGCTCGTTGACACGACGGAGGGTGCCAGCACCGCCGCACTGCTCGACCTTTCGGCGCACGTCAGGGAGATGGGCGTACCGGTGGTAGTGACAGACGGAGGCCGCGTGATTGCATACGCGAACGTCGAGGAGCGCACGGTCAGGGATACTGTGAAGTTGCGCACGTTGCTGGCGCGCCTCGACGCGCAGAATCCGCCCGTGGGCGAACATTCGATGGGCGGCACGGTGCATTACGGCAGGACGCCCATCGAACGGGACACGCGCTGGCTGCCGCTGCTTCAGGTCGCGTTGCTCGGCACGCTGCTCCTCGCGGGTGTGTATGCGCTGCGGACGCACGCGCGCGCCGATCGCGAGCATGTGTGGGCGGGGATGGCCCGCGAGGCGGCGCACCAGCTTGGCACCCCCCTGTCCTCGCTCAGCGGCTGGATCGAAGTACTCCTCGATCGCGCCAACGACCACTCCACCGTGTCGGCACTCGGACACATGCAGGGCGATCTCGAGCGGCTGGAACGAGTCGCGCACCGTTTTGAGCGGATCGGGCGCCCTCCGCGCAGGGATGACGTGGATCTCGCTGCGGCCGCGGAACGGGTCAGCACCTATTTCAAGGCCCGTGTGCCCACGCTTGCGCACTCGGTGGAGATCAACTTCATCGGCCCTCCCGATCCCCTGATGATCAAGGGCGATGCGGTGTTGCTGGAGTGGGCGTTCGAGTCGCTCATCAAGAACGCGCTCGATGCACTGGCGGGCAGTAGCGGCGTCATCACCGTGACGGTGGCGCGCGACAGCTCTGGCCAGGCGCGGGTGCGCGTGGCTGACACCGGCCCCGGCATCCGTACGAGCGTGCGGAACCTCGTCTTTGACGCCGGCTTCTCCACGAAGGAAAAGGGATGGGGGATCGGACTGTCCCTCGCCAAGCGCATCGTCGAGGAAGGCCACGGGGGCAAGTTGCTGCTCGTCCCCGCAACGCAGGGAGCGATCTTCGACGTTATCTTGAGTTGATGCAGACGGAGATCGGCGCAGACAAGCTCGCAACGCTCAACAGCGCGCAGCGGGAAGCGGTTATTCACGAAGGCGGGCCGGCACTGGTGCTCGCCGGAGCGGGATCCGGAAAGACGCGTGTACTGACGACGCGCATCGCACGCCTGGTCGAGGAGCACGGGGTGGAGCTGCACCGCATCCTCGCGGTGACCTTCACCAACAAGGCGGCCGCTGAGATGCGCTCGCGCCTCGGGAAACTCCTCGGTGCGGAACCAGTCGGGATGTGGGTCGGGACGTTTCACGCCATTGGGGCGCGGTTCCTTCGCCGGCACGCCGAGCTTGTGGGTCGTTCCCGCGACTACACCATCTATGATGAAGATGACGCGCAGTTGCTCGTGAAGCGCCTCATGCAGCGGGAAAGTGTTTCGACAAAGGACTGGAGCCCGCAGGCGATCCTGAACGCGATCTCGGGCGCGAAGAACGCGCTTGTCACGCCGGCCGAGTACGCTGCGCTTGCACAGGACACGCTTACGCGCAATGTGGCACGCATCTACGAGGTGCTCGAGCCCGCGCTGCGCCAGGCGAATGCCGTGACCTTCGATGACCTGCTGGTGCTTCCCGTGCGCATTTTTCAGCAGGAGCCTGCGCTGCTCGAGCAGTACAGGCGCCGCTTTCAGCACGTGCTGGTCGATGAGTATCAGGATACCAACCGCGCGCAGTACACGTTGATCACGCAACTGGCCGGCTCCGACGGCAACGTCATGGTGGTCGGCGACGATGATCAGTCGATCTACGGGTGGCGCGGCGCGGACATCCGGAACATCCTGGATTTCGAGCGGGATTTCCCGGGCGCGCGCATCGTCCGTCTCGAGGAGAACTATCGCTCGATGCCGCCGGTGCTTGCGCTCGCGAACGCCGTCATCGTGCCGAACGTTGGCCGTCGCGGCAAGACGCTGCGCGCCACGCGCTCCGGCGGTCCCGTCCCCGTGCTCATGCGCACCCTCGATGAACGCGACGAGGCGGAATGGCTGGCCGAAGAACTCGTCGAGCGCCGGCAGTCGGTACCGGGCGCGCGCTGGAGCCACTGCGCGGTGCTTTACCGAACCAATGCCCAGTCACGCGCGCTCGAGGAAGGACTGCGTCGGAAGAGCATCCCGTACAGGCTCGTCGGCGCAGTGCGCTTCTACGATCGACGGGAGATCCGCGACTTGATGGCGTACCTCAAGCTGGCGGCGAATCCTGCGGACGACGAGGCGTTCCGGCGCGCGATCGCCGTCCCGAAGCGGGGCATCGGCGACACGAGCGTCGAAGCGCTGGCCGGCGCCGCGAGCTCGGCCGGACTCCCGATGTTTGCTGCGGCCTCCGACCCCGCATCGGGGTCGGCGGTCCGTCCCGGCGCCCGCGCGGCGCTCGTCGAGTTCATTCGCGTTGTAAACGCCTTGCGCGCGAGCGCGCTCGAAGGGAACACGGTGGATGATCTGCTCAGCGAACTCGTCACCGATCTCGGGTATGAGTCGTATCTCCGCGCGGAAGGGCCGGAAGGGAAGGAGCGGATCGACAATGTGCAGGAGCTGATCGCCGGCGCCACCGACATTCCCACCGAGACGGAAGAGGGGGAGGACGTGCAGACGCCCCTCGGTCGCTTTCTCCAACGCGCAACGCTCGTCGCTGCCACTGACCAGCTGGATGCATCGGCCGACGCCGTCACGCTGATGACGCTGCACAACGCCAAGGGCCTCGAGTTTCCCGTCGTGTTCATCACCGGGCTTGAAGATGGACTCCTTCCGATCAAGCGTGCGCTCGACGAGGGTGGCGACGCCGTCGAGGAAGAGCGTCGGCTGCTCTACGTGGGCGTGACTCGCGCCGAAGATGCGCTCTATCTGTCGTACGCCGAAACGCGGCGGTGGCAGGGAACGACGATGCAATCGAAGCGCTCGAGTTTTCTCGACGCGGTCCCCCCCTCGTTGACGCAACAGCGACAGACCATGCGCGTGCGGTCATCCGGGCGCAGCATGATGGGGATGATGCGCAACGAGGCGCCTGCGTGGCTGGGCGGCGAGGACATGTCCATCGGCGGTCCGCGTGCCGCGTCCCGGCGTCCCGGCATGGCGATCGACTTTGGCCGGAACGGCATTGCGGACGAAGACGTGTCGCAGGATGCGGCCGACATCGCGATTGGCGCGCGCGTGAAGCACCGGAAATTCGGATCCGGCACCATCGTCGATGTCGCGGGCTCGGGTCGCGAGACGAAAGCAAAAGTGGATTTTGACGACGAGAGCATCGGCCGGAAGACGCTCGTGGTCGCGCAGGCAAACCTGGAACGCGTTACGGAATAGGCATGGTCACCGCGCAGGAAGTTCTCCACGTCGCCGGGCTCGCGCGACTCGCCATCGACGAGTCGCGGCTGCCTGCGCTGGTCGTGGAACTGAATCGCATTCTCGAGCACATGGAGGCACTCGCGAAAGTGCCCGATGGCGGTCGCGAAACGCTAGCGATGCAGGCGATGCCGCTGCGCGAAGATGGCGGTCCGCCGGTGCCGCTCGCGATCGCGCGGGAGCGCTTCGCACCCGAGCTGCGCGAAGGGTTCTTCATCGTGCCGCGCCTCGCGACCCACGAATCAGAAGGTGAAGGCGCATGACGAACTTCGTCCCGGCGCGGGGAGTAGGCGAAACGCGCGACGGCGTCTCCCACGGCCGGCTCAAGCCTGCAGACATCGTTGACGAAACATTGCGCCGGGCGGTTGATACCGGCGCACTCGGGCTGGAACTCAACGCCATCCTCTGGACCGACGAAGCGGGCGCGCGGGCGGACGCATCGCGCGTCGCGAATGCGGTTGCGAGTGAAGGGACGGGCACGGCGCTCGCCGGCGTGCCCATTCTGCTCAAGGACAACATCGCCACCCTCGGCATGCCGACCACGTGTGGCTCAAAAATTCTGGAAGGCTACGTCAGCCCGTATGAGGCCACGGTCACGCGCCGACTGCGCAATGCGGGCGCGCTGATCATCGGCAAGACGAACATGGACGAGTTCGCGATGGGCTCGTCAACAGAACACAGCGCGTATGGTCCGGCGCGCAACCCGCACAACCGCACGCTCGTGCCCGGGGGGTCCTCGGGGGGATCGGCCGCCGCGGTCGCCGCTGGGGTGACCGCGACTGCGCTCGGCTCCGAGACCGGCGGATCCGTCCGCCAACCCGCCGCGTTCTGCGGTGTGGTTGGGGTGAAGCCGACGTACGGGCGCGTGAGCCGGTATGGACTCGTCGCGTTTGCGTCCTCGCTCGACCAGGTGGGCGTGTTCGGCCGCTCGGTGGATGACGCCGCCCGCGTGCTGGAGGTGATCGCCGGCCGCGACGTCTACGATGCGACGACACTCGAGATGCCGGTCCCGCACTATCGGGATGCCGCCAACGATCCCGCGGCCGGACTCGTCATCGGGGTGCCGAAGGAGTATTTCCCGGCCTCGCTGGACGCGGGGATGCGCGCGAAGTGTGACGCGGCGCTCGAACGGTTTCGCTCGTTAGGCGCCGAGATCCGCGACGTCTCACTGCCGCACACGGAGCTCGCGATTCCGGTGTACTACATCATCGCGCCAGCTGAGGCCTCCTCCAATCTGGCGCGATTCGACGGCGTGCGGTACGGACTGCGGATCGAGGGCGATGGGCTGCGCGCGATGTACGACGCGACGCGCTCCCGCGGGTTCGGCGCCGAAGTCACGCGGCG
>JBKJKH010000603.1:0-4588 GCA_046597595.1 Gemmatimonadaceae bacterium | reverse complement strand
GTGGCGCAGGTCATGATTCCACCGACGGGACGTGAGCAGCCAGAAACGGCGGGGCAGATCATGCGGGCGCTCGCCCAGTACGGCCCCGTGGTCGAGAACCAGATCAAGCAGTTCTGTAAGGGCCGATAGCCAGAGTTTCGGCGAAATGCTCGAGGGCCCGTCACCTCACGGTGGCGGGCCTTCTCCTTTCCCTACCGGCGCCAGATATCCGGCGTTCGTGGAAGAAACGCCCGCAGCGCCAGTCGATGCGCCTTGTACTCGAGGCGCAGGTACTGCGCGAATTCTCCGTCGACGTTCGCGGGAACCGGCCGTTCCGCTTCCACCAGCAGCGACGGGACCTTGACGTAATGCACGCCTTCAATGTCCAGGTGCGCGCCCTTTCGCAGCGCCAGCCCCAGTCGAGCGAACTCGAGGCGCGGCATCGACTCGACGACGCAGACGTCGAGCAACCCGTCAGTCACGCTGGCATCGGGTGTAATGGCAGTGCCGCCTCCAGTCAGGCGCGCGTTGCCCACCGCAAGCACGAGGAAGCCGCCCTGATACTGGAAGCCGGGAGCCTGAAAACTCGCGCGGTACGACCTCAGGCGGGCAAGGTTCCGCACACTGCTGAACGCATACGCCAGTGGCCCGAAGCGCGACTTCGTTTCCGGCGAGACCAGGGCCGTGACCAGCGCTCCGATGCCGGCGGACGAAACATTGAGAAATCGCCGGCCGTTGAGCGAGGCGAGGTCGATACGCACGGGCTCGCGCCTCAGCACCAGCCCGAGCGCGGCCTCGGGATTCTCGGGGATCCGCGCCTGCTTCGCAAAATCGTTGGCCGTGCCGAGCGGGATGATGCCGAGCGCGACGTCTGTGCCGTGCAGGCCGTCCACCACCTCGTTGACGGTGCCGTCTCCTCCAGCAGCGATGACGGCACGCGGCCCTGCGGCGGCGGCCTCACGGGCGAACCGCGTGGCATCGCCCGCTTCCCACGTCACGCGTACGTCAATGACGTGGCCACGCCCGCGCAGTTTGGCGACGGCGCGATGCAGCCCTTCGTTGTCGGCGCGGGAGCCGTGGACGATGATGACGAGGTGCTGGCTGTCGCCGCGGGGATCATCCCGAACGCCTTCAGAGCGACGGCGCTCCTGCGCTCGCTTCGGGCGTGACGTGGGTCGTTCTTTTGACGGGCTCACTGCGTTTAGTATGTCCTGCGTGACAGACGGCGTCGAGCGGTGGAGTTCAGCGTATCATGCACCCGTGCTGGTGGACGAGGTTCTTCGTCTCCTCGGCGGGGCCCATCGCGTGCTCGACGGAACGCTGGGTGGTGGAGGGCACACGGCAGCGCTTGTTGCGTCCGGTGCGACCGTCATCGCGTTTGATCGCGATCCCGACGCGCTCACGGAAGCGAAAGGTAGACTCTCCGCTGCCGTGATGGCGGGCCAACTTCGCCTTCTGCAGCATAATTACGCCGACCTCGCCGATCCCGGGGTCCTTTCCGGAGAGACATTTGACGGCATCCTGCTTGATCTCGGCGTCAGCTCTCACCAGTTCGACGATCCAGCGCGCGGTTTCTCCTTTCGCGAGGGCGCACCGCTCGACATGCGCATGGGGCCCGATGCAACGGAAAATGCCTCCACGCTCCTCAACGGCTGGCCCGAGGGGCAGCTGGCAAAGGTCTTTCGGGACAACGCCGACGAACCGAAGGCTGGCAAGCTTGCGCGTGAAATCGTCCGGCGTCGCGAGACTGAGCGCTTCGAGACGAGCGATTCGCTCGTGAACGCGATCCGGGGCGCGCTCGGCGCGCGCACCGGCCCCGGCGACTTTGCCCGCATCTTTCAGGCGGTGCGCATTGCCGTGAACGACGAACTCGCGGGGCTCGAGCGCGCGTTGCCCGCCTTGCGCGACCGGTTGACTTCCGGCGGCGTGCTGGCGGTGATCTCCTATCACTCCGGAGAGGACCGCCTCGTCAAGAACGCACTGCGCGAGTGGAGCCGCGACTGCATCTGTCCTCCGCAGCATCCATTCTGCACATGCCGGGGCAGGGCGCTCGGTGCGCTCATCACGCGCAAGGGGCTCGAGGCCGCGGCGGCGGAGACGGCCCGCAACCCACGCGCGCGTAGTGCGCGGCTCAGGGCGTGGCGCGCCGCATGAGCCCAGCCGCCAGTCGCGCGGCGCCGAGGCGCGGGCGCATGCTCATCGCACTTGTCCTGGCCGGTTTCGTCCTCGTCGCTACGAGCGTCATATGGAGGCGCAGCTACGGTATCTCTCAGGCGAGGGCCATCCGCCAGCTCGGTGCGCGGCGCACACAGCTGGAAGCGGAGAAGGCCACGCTCGAGGCAGCAGTCCGTGATGCCGCGAGCCGGGTCAGGCTTGGCCCGATGGTGGAACGACGACTCGACATGCACGTGCCCAGCGACAGTCAGGTGATCATCCTTCCGCGTCCCCGGTCAACGACCGCTGACACGGTGCCGCGATGAGCGCGCCCAACGAAACAAAACCTGTGGGCCGCCTCGGTATCGTGCTCGGCGTGCTCCTCGTGTTTGCCGCGGCGCTTATTGATCGTGCAGGTCAGGTGCAGCTCGGCCAGCATGCGCGTTGGACGGCTGCGGCGCGCCGGCAGCAGGTGAGCGAATCGCAGCTCCCGGCACCCCGGGGGTCGATTCTCGACGCCGCCGGAGTGCCACTCGCCGAGAGCCGCAACCTCGTGAAGCTCGCGGTCGCGCCGCGCGAAGTGCGAGAGCCACGCGCCATGGCGCGTCGCCTCGCGGCGGCGGGGGTGACCCCGATGTGGGTCACGCGAGCCACTGATAGCAGACGGGCGTGGGTCGAAGTGCCCGGGCAGTTTCTTCCCGCAGACGTGGCGTCCCTCGTGTCCACTCGGGGCGTGCACGCGAGTCCAGTCACCGAGCGTGTCTACGCATCCTCCGAGGGCGTGCGCCGGTTGGTCGGCCGCGCTCGCGCCGATGGCAATCCAGTGGACGGCATCGAGCTCTCCCTCGACACGCTGCTACGCGGCGAGCGCGGCCGAAGTGCCGTCATGCGCGATGCGAAGGGCCGCAGCTTTGATTCGCCGTCAGCGGCAGCCGACGCACCACGCGTTGGGAACACCGTTGTCCTGACCCTCAACCAGCAATTGCAGGACATCTGCGAGCGCGCGCTGGCCGACGCCGTGCAGGGGCTCGCCGCGCAGGGTGGCGATATCGTTGTCCTTGATCCGCACACGGGCGCCATTCTCGCGATGGCGAGCCGGCGCGCCGATCCGCGCAGCACGGCGAGCACTGCGCTCACAGAGCCCTACGAGCCCGGCTCCACGATCAAGGCGTTCATCGCGGCAGCGCTGCTCGAGCGCGGCCTCGCGCGCCCCACGGACGTCGTCGACACGAAGGGGGGCACGCTCACGCTCGAAGGACGCACGATCACGGACATCCACAAGGGCGGCGTCATGACGCTGCGCCAGGTGCTCGAGCATTCGAGCAATGTCGGGATGGTGCTCCTCTCGCAACGGCTTGCACCGCGCGAGCAGTTCGAGACCCTGCGTGATTTCGGATTCGGGTCGCCCACGGGCGTGCCCTACCCGAGCGAAGCGTCGGGAACCTTGCGCGAACCGCGTGTGTGGTCGAAGCAGTCGCAGGCGTCACTCGCGATGGGGTACGAGCTTGCGGTCACACCCCTGCAGCTCGCATTGGCATACGCCGCGCTCGCGAATGGCGGCGAGCTGCTCGAGCCGGCACTGGTGCGCGAGGTGCGAGATGCGGAGGGGCACGTGCTGTACAGGCACGAGAAGCGCGTCGTCCGGCGTGTCGTCCGCGCTGCGGTGGCCAACGAAGTCCGCAAGATGCTCCTCGGCGTAGTCGCAGAGGGAACTGCCGGTGGCGCTGATCTCTCGAGTTATGCAGTTGGCGGGAAGAGCGGGACGGCGCGGCGGACGATTGGGAAGACAGGGTACGGCGCCGGTTCGTACACGGCGTCGTTCGTTGGCATGTTTCCCGCCGAGGAACCACAGTACGTGATTCTCGTCAAGCTCGATAATCCATCCGGCGTCTACTACGGTGGCCGCATCGCGGCGCCCGTTGCGAAGGTTGTGCTCGAAGCGGCGATTGCTGCGCGCGACGCTGCCCTTGATCGTCGCCAGCTCGCGCTCGCGCGCAGGGAAAGCGTCCACGCTGGTCCGGCCGTCCCGGCAGAAGTGGCGCCTCTCGCCGAGGTGGGCGCCGTGCCGTTCGTCGCGGACCTCGGTGCGCCAGCGCGGGGGACGGCGCCAGTGCTTCCTCCTCGCGCCGTGCCAGACGTGCAGCGCATGACCGCGCGCGACGCAGTGCGGGCGCTCCATGACGCCGGCTTTCGCGTGCGCCTCGAACGCGGCGCTGCGGCCCAGACACAGCCGGCTGCCGGAGAGATGGTGCAGGCTGGCGCGCTCGTGCGACTCGTTCTCCCGCGGTGACCACGGCGCTCGCGGGAATCGCCGGCGCGCTCGAGAAGGCCGGGCTTTTGGTGGAGCGCCGTGGCGCGCCTCCCGAACAGGTGACGGCGATTACGGACGACAGCCGCGCCGTTGTGCCCGGTGGGTTGTTCATCGCGGTACGAGGGAGCGCCCGTGACGGACATG
>JBKJKH010000410.1:0-2674 GCA_046597595.1 Gemmatimonadaceae bacterium | reverse complement strand
CACGCGCATCGCGTACTATCGCGGCTGCAGGATGAGAGGCAAGTATGCTTGGCTACAGTATGAAGTGCTGAAGGCGACACCGCGTGGAGCCGCGGGTGCCGTGCGCATCGGCCTGGTCCACACGCCGATTGCTGAATATGAAGAATCCTTTTTCGCCCGCTTCATCGCCAACGGGGCGACGGATCTGGCAGGATTCTTCTCGACTGCAGATGCAGGCCTGGCATCCGTGTGGACGCTGCCCGACAAGCGGGGCGAGCTGTACGTCGCGGCGCTGAATGGGAATGGCTACACGTCGCGCGAGACGGACCGGTTCAAGGATTTCGGCGGGCGCTTGAGCCTCACACCGCTCGCGAATCGCGGTACCGGATCGTTGTGGTCTACGCTCTCCCTTACTCCCTGGTACTACAAGGGCTATCGCGCGAGCACTGCGGCGGCATCGCCGGGGGAGGCGCGGCGGAAAGACCGATACGGTTTCTTCGCCGGTATGCGCGATCCACGCCTTCGTGCCGGTCTCCAACTTGGACGACGCGTGGACGCGACTGACGTGCCTGGTATGCCATCGCCAGTGGACGTAGCGGGGTCCGTCGTATCTGTTTTCACCATCGCGAAGCCGGGGGCGCTACGGAATCCAAAGCAACCCGGACCGGCTGCACTGGTGCTGCGTCTCGATCAAGTCCGCCCGGATGATCGGATCGACGCCAAGTACCGGTTGTTGATAGCGGGGGTGCAGCTCGACCTCAGTCCACGCGCAGCAGTCTCGTTCGACATGCAGGTCCAGCGACCGCAGAACGGCAGTGCGGCAGCGGATTCGCGCATCGCCTTCATGCACCTGGTCGCAAATTTCTAACACGTGCAGTAAGGGGGAAGCAGATCGACGGAATTTCCGGCCACGGATCGATTGCTGCGTAAGTCACGAATCAGCAGGAGTTTGCGCTCATTGTAACGAAGCGTAGTTACACGTTCGTTACATATGGTGCACATGGGCGTTACAGGGTTCCGGCAGACTCCAGCGACCATCCCGCTCGCAGACCCTTTCGCTCGAGTCACCGATGCTCGCACCACGCGCAGTCGCCACGCTCTCCGCCATGGCCCTTCTCGCTGCATGCAGCGCCAACTCTGACAAGAAGCCGGGAGACACCACGGCGGCGGCGGCCAACACCAGTTCGGTGGACCTTACCGGTGCGGGCGCAACATTTCCGTATCCCCTGTATTCCACGTGGTTTTCGCAGTACGCGGCGAAGACCGGCGTCCGCATCAATTACCAGTCGATCGGCTCGGGGGGAGGGATTCGACAACTCTCCGAGCAAACGGTCGACTTCGGCGCGTCCGACGCCCCGATGTCCGACGAGGAGATGGGTAAGGCGAAAGGCGGCCCGGTACTGCATGTTCCCACGGTAATCGGGGCGGTCGCGGTGACGTACAACGTTCCTGAGCTCACCGCGCCGCTGCGACTCACCGGTGAAGTGCTCGGCGAGATATTTCTTGGGCGGATCACGAAGTGGAATGACGCGCGCGTCGCGTCGCTCAATCCCGGTGCAAAGCTGCCTGCGTCGGACATCCTCGTCGTCCATCGTTCGGATGGAAGTGGCACGACATACATCTTCACGGACTACCTGACGGGCGCGAGTGCATCGTGGAAGGCCGGCCCCGGCAAAGGAAAGGAAGTGAAATGGCCGGTGGGACTGGGGAGCAAGGGTGGCGAAGGCGTCGCCGGGCAGGTGAAGCAGACTCCCGGCACGATCGGTTACACCGAGCTTGCATACGCGAAACAGAACAAGCTTCCGGTCGCCGCAATCCGCAATGCCAGCGGCGCCTTCGTCGAGCCATCCACTGCGAGCGCCATGGCTGCCGCCGCCGGCGTCACGGAGAAGCTGCCGGCCAATACCGACTACCGCGTTTCGATCGTGAACGCGCCGGGCGCGGATGCATACCCGATTGCGTCTTTCACCTGGCTGCTGGTATATCGCCAGGCCCCGGATAAGGTGAAGGCACAGAAGCTCGCGGACTTTATTCGCTGGGCGCACCAGGACGGCGATAGCACCGCGGTACGGCTTGATTACGCACCGTTACCTGCGTCCATGAAAACGTTGCTGCGCACGCGAATCGACTCGATCGCGCCCGCCACGAAGTGACGCGCATGTTCCAGCGGTCTCCGCGCGTCGCCCCGGACGCGCTCGCTGAGACGGCGCTTGTCGGAGCGGCGACGGGAGATCGCATCTACCGCGGCACCATCACGTTCTTCGCGCTTTGCGTGCCGCTCCTCCTGGCCTTCATTGGCTGGGAGATCGCCGTCGCGGCGTTTCCCGCATTCCGCCAATTCGGCCTGACGTTTCTCACGTCGAGCGAGTGGGACGTGGTGAACGGGAAATTCGGCGCGGCGCCAGCCATTTACGGCACCGTCGTCTCGTCGCTTCTCGCGCTGGTCATCGCCACCCCGCTGGCACTTGGCGTCGCGATTTTTCTGGCGGATTTTGCGCCGCGCTGGGTTCGGCAGCCGATCGCATTTCTCGTGGATCTTCTCGCGGCGATTCCGAGCGTCGTGTACGGGCTGTGGGGCATCTTCGTGCTCGTACCCTTTCTCCGCGCGCACCTGATGCCTTTCCTGGCCGGCACCCTGGGTCTGGGCAAGACACCGCTCTTTTCCGGTCCCGCCTATGGGCCGAGCATGCTCGCC
>JBKJKH010000408.1:0-3869 GCA_046597595.1 Gemmatimonadaceae bacterium | reverse complement strand
GTTCTCGTTGCGACGGCAGGTTCGGCGCAGGGATCGCTTTCCACGCAGGGGTTTGGGTATCCCACTGGTCAGCTTGGGGCGCGTGCCCGCGCGACGGGCGGAGCGATCGCCGAATGGGATCCCGTCTCTCCCATTAATCCTGCAGCGCTGGGCGACTGGGCGCGTGCGTCGCTCTACGTCCAGTACGAACCGGAGTTCCGGAACGTGAGCAGCGCTACGGGGAACGACCGCGCGACGGTGATTCGCTTCCCGGTATTCGCGGGCGGCATTCCCATCGCCGCCGGCGCGACGATCGGCTTGGCCGCGTCGACGTTGCTCGACCGGAGCTGGTCGACGCAATCCTCGGGGGCGCAGACGTTCGACACGGTCTCCGTGAAATACACTGACCAGTTCCAGAGTCTGGGGGCGCTGAGCGACGTCCGCGTGGCGGCGTCATACGCGCCGCATCGCACGCTGCGGGTTGGACTGGGACTGCACGCGATCACCGGGCAGAACAAGCTCAGCGCGACGCGCAGCTTCGAGGCGGGGCAGTCGGTCTTCGCCCCGTTTTCCCAGACTTCGAACATCACCTATACCGGGTCGGCGATCTCCGCCGGGTTCATGTGGCGCCCAACCCGCACACTGGGCCTTGCCGGCTCGGCGAAGCGTGGCAATTCGCTGAAAGCGTCCGTGAATGATTCGACCATCGGGAACGGCGGCGTCCCCGATCGCGTGGGTGCCGGTGTGCGTTTCGTGATTGCGACCGGCACCGAGATTCATGCCCGCGTCGATCGAGTGTGGTGGTCACGCCTCAGTGACTTGAGCACGATGAGCGGCGGCGGCAGCGGCGTGGGACGAGATGCATGGGATCTTGGCCTGGGAATAGAGGGACGTGGCCCGGTGATATTTTCGCGTCCTATCCAGCTGCGGTTGGGTGGTGATCGCCGCACGCTGCCTTTCCTCGCGGGCGGAGCGGAGGTTCGCGAGCTCCTTCTCGCGGGCGGATTCGGCCTGCCGCTGGCGTTCGGGCGGGCCAGTCTTGATGCGGGCGTGCAGCGCGCGGCGCGGGATGCGGATGTCGGCGTGAAGGAAAGGGCGTGGACTCTGAGCATCGGATTGACCGTGCGGCCATGAGGATCGTCTGGAGGGGAGCAACCCATGACAGATTCCCTCCAGGACTCGCCCCTCATCCTCGTTGCCGACGACGTTCCGGCAAACGTGGAGCTGTTGTTCGATCAGTTGCAGACGCTCGGCTACAGGACCGTCGCGGCGTATGACGGGCCATCTGCGCTGGCCGCGGCGTTCGAGCATCGTCCGGATCTCTGCATCCTCGACGTGTCCATGCCGTCGGGCGAACTCGCCGTAGACGACCGCGGGACTGGCTTCGAGGTCTGTCGTCGCCTCAAGCGGGACGCACGCACTGCGCGCATCCCGGTCATCTTCGTGACCGCGCTCAACGACACCACCGATCGCGTAAAGGCGATCGAGGCGGGCGGCGACGATTTTCTCACGAAACCACACAACCGGCTCGTCCTCGGTGCGCGGGTCCGCAGCCTGCTGCGCCTCAAGGGCGCCATGGATGCGCTCGAGCAGAGCTACCGCAAGCTTCGCGAACTGGAGAAGGTGCGCGACGATCTCATGAAGATGATCGTGCACGATCTCAAGACGCCGCTCACGTCCGTGCTGGCCACGCTCGAGATGATGCGCGAGGGTGATTTTGGTGATGTGAGCGAGACGCAGAAGGGCGCGCTCGCCGATGGCGAGCACAAGGCGCAGGATCTTCTCGCCCTCATTGACGATCTCCTCGAAGTCGCGCGCATCGAGGAGACCAATCTGCAGCTCGCGCTCGCGGCCATCACGCCCGCGCCGTTTCTCCACGAGCTCGTTTCCGAGTGGGGTGTCCGGCTCAAGCAGGAGGGCGCGACGGTGGAGCTGGATGTCGCCGGCGACCTCCCGGAACTGCAGGTGGATCGCGCGCTCATCAAGCGCGTGTTCACAAACCTCATCCAGAACGCCCTGGTCCACTCTGCGCGCGCGGTGAACATCAAGCTGAGCGCGCGGCGCGATCCGCAGGGCGTGCTTTTCACCGTGGCCGATGATGGGCCGGGTATCCCGCCGGAGTATCACGAATTGATCTTCCGGAAGTTCGAGCGCGCCAAGACGCCGAATGTGCCGCGAGTCCGTTCAAGTGGACTCGGACTGGCGTTCTGCAAGCTCGTGATCGACGCGCACGGCGGACGCATCTGGGTGCAGTCCGCGGAAGGCGAGGGCAGTGCGTTTCACATCACGCTTCCGCTCGCACCGGCGCTTCCGGTCGCGGAGCCGGCGAAGGCCGCCACGGCGCACGCCTGACGGACGACGATACCTGAGGACGCCAGGTGGCGCCCCATGGTATCTTCAAGGGACCATGCCCTCAGTCTACATCGAAACGTACGGTTGCCAGATGAACGTCAGCGATTCCGAGCTCATGCTCGGCACGCTGGCCGATGTCGGCTACGTGTCAGTGGATACGCCTGACGGTGCGGACGTCATTCTGGTCAACACCTGCGCGATTCGCGAGCACGCCGAGGAACGGGTGCTCGGGCGCATTGGCGAGTTGAAGCGGCACATGGGCAAGCACACGATTGTCGGCGTCATGGGGTGCATGGCGCAACGACTCGGGCCCCGCCTCCTCGAGCGCGCCAGGCATGTGAGCCTCGTGGTGGGGCCCGACGGCTATCGCGCACTCCCCGAGCTTCTGGAAGGCGCGCGCAACGGGGAGCGATTTGTCGCTACGGATTTCGACCTCGAGGAACACTACGAGAGCGTAGCCCCGCGGCGTTTCGACGGAGTGAAAGCGTGGATTCCCGTTCAGCGTGGCTGCGATTATCGATGCACCTACTGCATCGTGCCGTACACGCGCGGTCCTGAACGCAGCCGGCAGTTGTCCGAGGCAGTGCGTGAAATCGAGGCCGTCGCAGCATCCGGCATCACGGAAGTTGTGCTGCTGGGGCAGACGGTGAACTCGTGGAACGACGGCACGCATGATTTTGCGGACCTGCTGCGCGCAGCGGGTGCGGTCCGTGGCATCCGGCGCGTGCGGTTTACGAGTCCACATCCGAATGACTTCACCGATCGTGTCATCGACGCGATGGCGTCGGTGCCGGAAGTCTGCGAGCACGTGCATTTCCCCATGCAGTCGGGTTCGAATCGCACGCTCAAGCGCATGCTGCGCCGCTACACTCGCGAAGAATACATGGCATGCGCCGGACGACTGCGCGCGGCGATCCCCGGGCTCTCGCTGACGACTGATATCATCGTGGGCTTTCCCGGTGAGACCGACGCCGAGTTCGAGGAGACGCTCACTGCGGTCCGCGCGTTGCAGTTCGATGACGCGTTCACGTTCAAGTTTTCGCTGCGCGAAGGCACGCCGGCGACACGCATGCCCGCGGAACTGACCGTGCCGGACGACGTGGCGAGCGACCGGCTCGCGGCGCTGATCGCGACGGTGCGGGAAGGGTCGCGTGCGAAAAACCTCCTGTTGCTGGGTGAACGACGCGAGGTGCTCATCGAGAAGCCAGCGCGCCGCGGAGGGCTCCTGCAGGGCCGCACGCGTGACTTCAAGACGGTCATGATCCCCGGTGACGAATCGCAGATTGGCCGGTACATGACCGTGGAACTGACCGGCACCACGGGTGCGACGTTTACGGGTGCGCCGGTTGACGACCGACGGGCGCTTCCCATGGCCGGATGATCAACGCGCTCGAAGAGGCGGTCGTCCGGACCTACACCTCGCTGCTCGACACGAATGCGGATTTTTGCCGATGCGAGCGATGCCGGGATGATGCGATCGCGCTTGCCCTGAACCATGCTCGTCCTCGCTACGTAACGGGAACGCGGATGGGGAACGC
>JBKJKH010000317.1:0-8316 GCA_046597595.1 Gemmatimonadaceae bacterium | reverse complement strand
TTCATGGGGCAGTGCCCCGACTGCGGGTCATCGCTCGAGTTCGCAGAAGGTTGCGTGAAGTGTCACGTGTGCGGGTTCAGCGAGTGCGGCTGACGAGCGCTTGTAGAAAGCCGATCGTGTTTCCATGAGGCATTTGGGCAGCGCTTGAGGATCTAGCAGGCGTCGCTTCGAAAAACCTCGGGGCGTCCTCTTAAGGCGGAGGGCGCCCCGAATTGCGTCGAGTCGGCGCGAAAGTGCCGGACGCGCCTGGGAACCGGATACACGACCACTGGGATTCAGTTGTCATGATCCTCCTTCTCGCGTTTCTCGGTGGTGCGCTGACGATCGCCAGCCCCTGCATCCTGCCGGTGATTCCCCTGGTCTTTGCGCGAGCGGGGCGCTCCCTGACCCGCGAGACACTTCCGATGCTCTTCGGGCTGGCCGTGACCTTCACGGCCGCGGCATCAGTGGCCACCATTGCAACCGGCTGGATTGCCGTGGCCAGCGAAGTCGGCCGCACGATCGCCCTCGTGTTCTTCGCCATGGTGGCTTTGACGCTGCTGTCTTCCCGCGCAGCGGAGTTCATGACGCGGCCGCTCACCCGCCTCGGAGCGTGGCTTCACAATCGCGCGGGCGGCCGGGCGCCGCAGCCATTGCAGAATGTCTTCACCGGATTCGCCATCGGGCTGCTGTGGGCGCCCTGCGCCGGCCCGATCCTCGGCTTGATCATCGCGTCCGCTGCGCTCGGTTCGCCTCAGCAACTTGTTCCAGTCTTCTTCACCTTTGCACTTGGAGCCGGCATGTCTCTTGGCATCGTTCTCACCATTGGCGAGCGCGTGCTCGCTCGGCTAAAGCGCGCGGGCGCTGCCGACCGCGTCATTCGTCGTACGCTGGGCGGGCTCGCGCTCGCGACGGTCGCGGTGCTGGCGCTCGGTTGGGATGGGACTGTGTTCGGGCGGGCGGGTCTCGTCCAGACGGCGAGCGCGGAGGAGGCGCTCATCAGGCGTCTCACGCCGAAACGCGCGGGAACTCCGGACGGTGCGATGTCGATTACGGAATTTGGCGAGCGCACCCGCATCGCGCTTCGTTCGGCGCAGGGACCCATGGCGGGGTTCAGCGGCGCGACGGAATGGATCAACTCGCCGGCACTTACGCCCGAGCTGCTTCGCGGCAAGGTCGTGCTGGTCTATTTCTGGACGTTCGAGTGCTACAACTGCCTGAACTCACTCCCCCACGTGAAAGCGCTGTACGCGAAGTACAAGGATCGCGGCTTCGTCGTCGTGGGTGTGCACACGCCTGAATTGCCTCGCGAACGCGTAGTTGCGAACGTCCGCAACGCAGTGAAGCGGCTGGATGTCGAATTCCCCGTGGTCATTGACAACGACTACAAGATCTGGAACGCGTACCACAATCAATACTGGCCAGCCGCCTACTATGCGGACGTTGAGGGGCAACTGCGCTTCTTCCATTTCGGGGAAGGAAAGTACGAGGAGCAGGACCGCGCGGTGGCGGCGCTGCTCACCGAAGCGCGTTGACCTCTCGAGCCAGGAGGAACGCGTACTGCGTGCGCGACTCGTCACCCGGCACTCGCGACTTATGTGGTCGACTCAACACGCACGACTCAGGAGTCGCTACTCAAGGCGATATGGTGCCTTCACCCGCATCCCGATGAGCGTCTCCCCCCAATGGATGCGCAGGATGGCGTCGTCACGCAGCACCATCGGAAAATAGATCGCCAGCGATTCCATGTGCGCTCCGCGTTCGGGAGCGACGTCAAAACGAATCGCGTCGGACCGCGCGCCGGGATAGGGTGTGTGAAACACTCGGCTTGCGAGGCTGAGGATCACGGTCCAGGGCGCCGTCTCACGCGGGATGAGCCACAGCGAGTATTCGCCGGCCTTGAGAAGGTGCCCTTCCAGGAGCACGTCGCGGCTGATTGTGACGACGGTTGCGGAATCGGCGCCGGGATGCCAGACGCTGTCCCACGGCACGAGCTTTCCAAACAGGACTCGCCCTCTCGCAACGGGGCGACCATACGTGATCGTAAACTGCGTCAATGCCACGTGCTGCGTGACGGTGCTGCGCTGGCTGAAGGGATAGCCCTGCGCCGAGCATGGGGCGAAGGCAATACCCGCCATCGTGGTTGCCAACGCTGCGAATTGTGTGAGCATTCGTGTGGGTTTCATCAACAGTCAACACTCCTAAACAAAAATTAGTTCCGAAAGGGAGCACACTCGAGTATTGGGTCGTGCGTCGTGAGTGATGCGTTGACCTCTCGAGTTGTGCGTTGTGAGTTTTGGGTTCATGACTCAGGACTTGCGACTCGTGTCTTCGACCCACGACTCGGGTGCTCGACCCACCACTCGGGTGCTCGACCCACCACTCGGGTGTTCAACCCACGACTCACGACGCACGACTCACTACTCGGCAGCTGTCGTTGTATTCTTCGCTTCCTCCCTTCGCCTGAAAACCGCCAGCTGATCGGTATGCAACCCCGCCTCTCAAGAGCGACGAATAAGGACATCGACCGCATCCTCGACCAGATGGAGCGTGCGTTCGATGGCGATGCATGGCACGGCCCGTCCGTCCGCGAGCAATTGCGCGGAGTCCGCGCACATTACGCGGCCGAGCGCCTGATCGCCGACGCGCATACGATGTGGGAGATCGTCCTGCACCTCGAGGGATGGAAGAAAGAGGTCGTGAAGCGCCTCGAGGGTCATCCGGCAGGAGTTCCCGAGAAGGGGGACTGGCCCGAAGTCGGGACCGCCGACGACAACGCCTGGAAGTTTGCGCGCCAACGTCTCGCCGCGGCGCACGCCAAGCTGCTCGAGGCAACGCAGAAATTCCCCGCACATCGGCTGGACGACATCGTGAAGGACGAACGGCCCGTCACGGAGCGGCTCTCAGTCCTCGACCGCCCCGTGCTGGATGACGCCGACCTGTTCGGTGCTCCGGAACGGAATCCAGCGCTCGGGACCGGCGTCACGTTCTATACGATGATGATGGGCGCCGTGCAGCACGACGTGTATCACACGGGGCAGATCGCCGTCCTGAAGAAACGCATTCGCTAGGGCGGTCGCCCATCATGGCCGTGAGGAGGTGGACTGCCCACTACTCCGATACCGGCTGTTTCAGGAGGGTTGAATGGACGAACGGGAATTGAGGCGCCGGTTCGAGTCTGGCGCCGGCACCCCAGGTATTCCCTCCGTGTACTTCCCCCCTGACGGCGTGGAGGAGGTTGACCGAACCCCGCGACGGACGCCGCGCGGCATCGCCGCGTTGTGGCAGGCGCCAGATCCCGTTTTCGTGGAGGCCGGTGCAGAAGGTGAATGGGCCATTGCGCGCCTGCGCCTGGTCATCATCGGCCTGCTCGCAATCACCCCGTGGTATCGTTTCCTGCGAAATCCGGAGTCCGGGGAGTACCTCTGGGGGCTGATCGTCACCATGGTCGCCGCCGGGATGGGCGGGGTGTTCTACTACTATCTCCGCCGGGACGACTACAAGCCGTGGATTGGTTTCGTCACGAGCGCGTTCGACGTGTCCCTCGTCAGCGGCGCGCTGCTCGCGTTCCTGCTCGTCGGTCCGCCCCACGTGGCGGTGAACTCAAAGGTGACGTTCGAGGTGTACTTCCTCGCCCTCATGGCGACGAGCCTCCGCTACGATCGGCGCATCTGCGCATTCGCGGGCGTGCTCGCGATGTCTCAGTATGCCGCGATCGTCCTGGCAGCGACGACGTTCTGGAACCTCGATGACCCGGCGTACCAGCCGTTCATCTACGGCACCTTCAGCGCGTCGGATCAATGGACGCGATTCATCATCCTTGGCGCGGCCACATTGCTGGCGAGCGAGACCGTGCGCCGGGCCCAGCGCCTCCGGTACCTGTCCACGCACGACCGGTTGACGGGGTTGAGCAACCGCAGGCACCTCGAGGAGCGGGCGGCGATGGAGTTTGAGCGCGCGCGACGGCACGGACGCGTGGTGGCCGTCGCCATGGTGGACGTGGACCACTTCAAGAAGTTCAACGACGCGTTCGGCCACACGGCGGGCGACGTCGTCCTGCGGATGATTGCGTCGACGATCCGGGAGAACGTGCGCGCCAGCGACGTCGTGGCACGCTATGGCGGTGAGGAATTCGTGCTCATCTTCCCCGAGGCAAACGAGGCGGAGGCGCACATCCGCATGGACGCGATCCGCGAGCGCATTGCGCTCAGCCGTGTCGTGGTCGCGGGACACCACGATCCTCACACCGTGACGGTGAGCGGTGGTCTCGCCATGTTTCCCGCCGACGGGGCATCCCTTGCCCAGGTGCTGGATGCTGCTGACAAACGTCTTTTCGAGGCGAAGCAGATGGGCAGAGACCGAACCGTAGGCAGCACGGGGCTCCAGCGAGTGCGCGCCGAGAACTGAGCAGGCTCACACCCAACTCACCAACCATGAAGATGCTCCACGCAATGACGAGCACCACATTTCAGGTCGATGGCCAGCGCGTGACAAAGTCGTTAGGCGTCGTGCGCGGCATCACGGTGCGTTCGCGTTCGGTGTTCGGCACCATTGGCGCCGGCCTGCAGACACTCCGCGGCGGCAACATCTCGATCTTCACCGAATTGTGCGAGAAGACGCGGTGGGAAGCGTTCGACCTCATGATCGTGCACGCCGAGGAGATGGGTGCGAACGGCGTCATTGGCATCCGCTATGACGCGACGGAAGTCATGGCCGGCGTCACGGAAGTGCTCTGCTATGGAACGGCGGTCGTGCTGGAGCCGGCATGATCATGAGGCCGCCGCTGCTTGCCTGCATGGCGACGGCGCTGGCGATCACCTCATTGCACGCGCAGCGCTGGGAGCCACAGCCGAGCAACACCACCGCAGAGTTGCGCGGGGTCAGCGCGGTGAGCCGGAGGGTGGCCTGGGCCAGCGGGTCGCGAGGCACTGTCCTGCGCACAATCGATGGTGGCTCGCGGTGGAGCCGGCTCGTGGTTCCCGAAAGCGACTCCCTGGATTTTCGGGATATCCACGCGTTCGACGAGCAACGCGCGGTGATCCTGGCGATCGGACCAGGCGATCGATCGCGTATCTATGAAACACGCGACGGCGGGATGACGTGGGCCCTGCGCTTCAGGAATGATCGAAAGGAGGCATTCTTCGATTGCGTGGCCTTCTGGGACGGCAGTCGCGGGATCGCGGTCAGCGACCCTGTTGACGGAAAGTTTGTATTGATCCTGACGAACGACGGCGGCGCGACCTGGGCACCTGTCGCGCCGGCAGGAATTCCGCTCGCGCTCCTCGGCGAAGGAGCATTTGCGGCCAGCGGAACGTGCGTGGCGGTGGACGGCAGGAACGACGCATGGTTCGTCACGGGTGGTGTCGCACAGCCCAGGGTATTCCACTCGCGCGACGGCGGCACTTCGTGGACAGTGGCAACCGCGCCACTCGCGGGTGCGAGTGCGGGAGCCGGAATTTTTTCAATCGCGTTTCGCGGTCCCTCTGGCGTCGTCGTCGGCGGCGACTACGAGAAGCCGACGAACCCGGTCGGCACGGTGGCAGTGAGCTCCGACGGAGGCGCAACGTGGCGGGAGTCACCGGCGCCGCGCGACTCCCTCCCGCGCGGCTACCGCTCCGCCGTCGCATTCACGAAGCCCGTGGGACGGACTGCACTCGTCGCGACCGGCACAAGCGGATCCGATTACTCCGCGAATGGCGGGCTGAGTTGGGTGCCGATGGATACCGTCGGCTACAACGCGCTTTCCGCAGCGCCCGACGGCGCTGTCTGGGCCGTGGGACCGCGAGGGCGCATCGCCTTCCTGGCGACAGTCCGCGCAGCGCTCCCGATGCGAAAGGACCCGTAAGGCCACTTGCTCACGCTTCTCAGGCTCTTCCAATCGCTCGTCAAGACGCTGCACTCGGACGGCTCTCCCGCACAGATCGCGCTGGGAGTCGCCCTTGGTGCCGCGCTCGGGCTGACGCCACTCGTCAACGTCCACAACCTGGTCATCCTGCTGCTGCTCATGATGCTCAACGTGAGCTTCGGGGCAGGCATCCTCGGATGGGCGCTGTTCGTTCCGCTGGGATTCGCGCTCGATCCAGTGTTCGACCGCATCGGGCGCGCGCTGCTGCTCGAGAGCCCGTCGCTCACTGCTACGTGGACGTCCTGGTACAACACCCCCGGGATGCCGTACACGAACTTCAATAATTCGATCGTGCTCGGGAGCGTGGTCGGGTGGCTCGCGCTTTTCCTGCCGATCGTCGCGTTGACCTGGTGGCTTGTCGAGTTGTACCGCCGCACATGGGGCGCGAAAGTGAAGCAGTCGAGCTTCTACAAGGCGCTCGCGGCATCGAAGGCGTACAACTTCTACAGGATGTTTGAACCGTGAGCGACGGTCAGCGCCCCGAAGCAGAGGCGGAGACCCTCCTCGACGCGCGACCAGCGCCGGCGGTCCGCAAACGCATCCGCCTGATCCGCTGGGAAGGAATCATTCCGTTCCTCCTCACGGTGGCGCTGCTTGTGTGGGGATGGACCGTCTTCTCCGACCGCATCATCCAGTCATCCTTATCGGAGGCATCCACCAAGGCGTTGGGCACGCAGGTGGATGTCAACGGACTGCACTTCACGCTGAACAACACGACGCTGCAGATCGCCCGCCTCGAGATCGCGGATCCATTCGACCTGACCCGCAACCTGCTCGATGCCGGCCCGATCGTCATCGCGCTCGAGCGCGAGCCGTTGTTCGAGCGGAAGATCGTGGTGAAACACCTGACCGTGCGGAACGCGCAGCGGGGTACGCGCCGCGCGACGCCGGCGAAACGCATCACGGGCCCAAGCTTCGCCGCCCAGACGCTGCGTGAGGTGGATCGGTTTACCCGCCAGTTCAAGGTGCCGCTGCTTCGTCTTCTTCCCCTCGACACGATCCGGTCGCTGGTGCTCGATCCGCGGCAACTCGGCACCGTACAGGCAGCGCTCCGGTTGACGGCGACCGCCGACTCGGTGCGCGACGGCGTCAAGCTCTCCGTCGACACACTGCGGATTCAGCAGACCATCGACTCGGTACAGCAGGTGTACGAGAAGCTGCGCCTGGCATCTCCGCGCGCGCTTGGCATTGCCGGCACGCGTCAGCTGATCGAAGAGACGCGGGCGACGCTGCGCGCCGTCGAGAACGCGAAGCGCCGGGTGCAGGCGGTGAAGGTGGGTGTCGTTGGTGGCGTGAGTCTGTTGCGCGCCGGTGTGCTCGACCTCGACTCGGCACGCAAGGCAGATTACGCCTTCGCGCGCGGCCTCCTGAAACTGCCCACCTTCGATGGGCCGGAGATCGGCAACGCACTGTTCGGGAAGCCCAGCATCGAGAAGTTCGAGCAGGCTGTGTATTACGCAAAGCTCGCGGAGAAGTACGCGCCTCCGGGGCTGAGACCCCGGGCCCAGGCTGGACCGGTGCGTCGCCGGGCGGCAGGAACCACGGTGCGGTACCCGCAGGCGAAAGAGCTACCAGCATTTCTGCTGCGTCGTGGAGATGTCGAGTTCTCGATGGCAGACGCGCAGGGGAAACTGGCGCGCTACACGTTGGGCGTGGCGGACGTGACGACAGATCCTGCGCTCCTCGGCAGGCCAGCGCGGTACGCCGCGCGTCGCACCAGTGCCGGCGGGGCCATTGCCTCGCTCCGTCTCTACGGCGTCTCGGACCATGGGACGGGCATGCCCCGCGACTCAGTGGTGGCGGTGGCGAGTGGCGTCAAGCTCCCCGGGCTGGCCCTTCCGGGGCTGCCCCTGCGTCTCGAGCCCGGCGCGGGCGTGAGCGGCCTGACGTTCGTCATGCGCGGAGACCAGGTGCGCGGGCGATGGGAGCTCGCCGCGAACAACGTCACGTGGATCACCGACAGTGAAGCCGCGCGATCGCAGAACAAGATCCAGGAGCTGGTGGTGCGCGCGCTTGCGGGAATTCCCACCCTCACGATGGCGGCCGACCTGAGCGGAACCGTTCGCGTGCCGACGATCCGCGTGAGCTCGAATCTCGATGAGGCGATCCGCGCTCGAGTGAAGGCCATTTTCGGGGAGGAGCTCGCAAAGGCTGAGGCGAGGGTACGGGCCGCCGTCGACCGCATCGTGGCTGAGAAGACGGCCGAGGTGAAGGTCAAGATCGACTCCGTCGCGACCGAGGCTGAGCGGCGGATTGCCGAGATTGAGGCAAGGCTCGAGGAACAGCGCGCAAAACTCGACGAGCGCGTGAAGGAGTTGACCCGGGGGCTCGCGGAGCTCCCCCGCCTCCCGGCCATTCCGAAGATTCCGAGACCCTGAGTACTTCACTGTGCAGTGCTTGTGCACTGCTTAGGTTTGCCGGATGCCGAAAAC
>JBKJKH010000286.1:0-3747 GCA_046597595.1 Gemmatimonadaceae bacterium | reverse complement strand
GAAGGCGCTCACGGTTGCCACCGACGATTCCCTGCGCAGCTCACTTGGCCTCGCGCTCGGCACGCCGCTCTACATGGCGCCCGAACAAGTCGCCGCAGACCCGGCCACGGATAATCGGGCCGACCTGTATTCCGTCGGCGTCGTTGCCTATGAGATGCTCGTTGGCCATCCGCCCTTCCACGGCCGTACGCCGCACGGCGTCATGGCCGCTCACGCGCTCGAGAAACCGGCGCCGGTCCAGCACGAGCGGCCGGAGATTCCGTCGTCGCTCGCCGCACTCGTGATGCGCTGTCTCGAGAAGGATCCTGCGGAACGGCCGCAGGGTGCGGACGAAGTCCTGCGCGTCCTCGAACGGCACAGCACGAGCACTCCTCGGAAGGGCATTCCGAAGTTCGCCGGTCATGTCGTCCGGCGACGCTGGCTGGTCCTCGCCGTGTTCATGATTATCGCGCTGCTATCGTTGGCGCTTCTTCCTTAAGCCGAGGCATCCGCTTGACCCGCTCCCTGTTCCGTCGCGTCACGCTGCGCGTTTTTGTCGCAACGGCTACATCAGTTTTCCTTTTGGCACCGCGTGCGCGCGCTGGCGCGCAACCGCGTGCCTCACGCGACTCGATTCGCCCGCCACGTGACACGAGCGCCGATTCCCTGCGCATTGCGGGCCTGGCGTGGCGCGAGATCGGCCCATTTCGCGGTGGGAGGGCCACCGCGGTCGCGGGCGTTCCGTCGCAACCGCTCGTGTATTACTTCGGAGGCACCGGTGGCGGCGTCTGGAAGACGACGGACGCCGGCAACTCCTGGAAGAACATCACCGACGGCTACCTGCGGCTCGGCTCCATCGGCGCAATCGCGGTCGCGCCGAGCGATGAGAACGTGATTTATGTCGGCACGGGCGAGGCACCGATCCGTGGCCAGAGTTCATCGTACGGCGACGGGGCCTACCGCAGCACGGACGCGGGAAGGTCCTGGACGAAAATCGGGCTGGAGAAGACGAAACAGATTTCGCGCATCCAGGTGCACCCGTCGAATCCGGACGTCGTGTACGTCGCCGCGCAGGGCAGCCGTTGGGCGCCGAACAACGATCGCGGCATTTACCGCAGTATGGATGGCGGCAGGAACTGGACACGCGTGCTGTTCGTGCACGATTCCGCCGGGCCCAGTGACCTGAGCATGGATCCGACGAACCCGCGCATCCTGTACGCGGCGTTCTGGGATCACCAGCGCACGCCGTGGATGATCCGGAGCGGCGGACGCAGCAGCGGCATCTGGAAGACGACTGATGGTGGTGACACCTGGACGCGATTGACGGATGGACTGCCCGCGTTGATGGGAAAGATCGGCGTGGCCGTGTCGCCGGCCAGTCCGGACCGAGTTTACGCCATCATCGAAGCCGATTCCGGGGGACTCTTTCGGTCGGATGACGCGGGCAAGACGTGGCGACTCATGAGCAGCGACCGGCTGATTCGGGCGCGCGCCTGGTACTACATCCACATCACCGCCGACCCGAAGAATCCGGACATCGTCTGGGTCCTGAATGCGCCGGTCACGCGGTCCATCGATGGCGGGCGCACCTTCCAGACGGTGCAGGCGAAGCACGGCGACAATCATGCGTTGTGGATCAACCCGCGCGATCCGCAGTACATGATCAATGGAAACGACGGCGGCGCCAACGTGTCGATCGACGGCGGCAAGAGCTGGAGCACGCAGGACAACCAGCCCACGTCGCAATTGTATCGCGTCAACACCGACGATCAG
Source organism: Gemmatimonadaceae bacterium (assembly GCA_046597595.1). GTDB lineage: Bacteria > Gemmatimonadota > Gemmatimonadetes > Gemmatimonadales > Gemmatimonadaceae > JBKJKH01. Next base: position 1,995 of record JBKJKH010000286.1, on the reverse strand, counting down.
TTCAACTACCGTCTGTACGCGGGACAGCAGGACAATTCGACGGTGAGCGTCCCGAGCCGCACCGACGGCTTGGCGATCGACCGGACGGACTGGAACCAGGTGGGCGGCTGCGAGAACGCGCACGTTGCGTTCGACCCGGCCCAGCCGCGGCATGTGTATGCAGGGTGCTATCAGGGTTTCATCTCGGTCTGGGACAAGGACACTGAGCGTGTGCGGAACATTGCCGCGTATCCGCACCTGGGTCTCAGTGAACCGTCGAATGAACAGAAGTACCGCTTCAACTGGAGCGCACCGATCATCACCAGCCCGCACGACCGGCGCGTCGTGTATCACGGCGGGAATGTGCTCTTCCGTAGCAGCGATCGCGGGCAATCGTGGACGGCCGTGAGTCCCGACCTGACGAAGAACGAGAAGGACAAGCAGGGACAGGGCGGTGGCCCGATCACCAACGAAGGGGCGGGCGGCGAGGTGTACGGGACGATCTACTACATCGCCGAGTCGGCGTCGGAGAAGGGCGTGATCTGGGTCGGCACGGACGACGGGCTCGTGCAACTCACCCGCAATGGCGGCACGACGTGGACGAACGTCACGTCGCCGGCATTCGGAAACGCGCAGATCAACTCCATCGAATTGTCGCCGCACGACCCGGCGACGGCGTACGTCGTGGCCTACCGGGTCAAGTGGAACGATCACTCTCCGCAGTTCTTCCGGACGACGGACTACGGGCGGACGTGGACGCGCATCAGCGGGAACCTGCCCGCCGAGGAGGCGGGCCGTGTCGTGCGTGAAGACCCGGAGCGTCGCGGTGTGTTGTACGCGGGAACGGAAGCTGGCGCGTACGTGTCGTACGATGGCGGCGTACGCTGGGAGTCGCTCCAGCGCAATCTCCCGCGTGTGCCAGTGAGTGATCTCCAGGTTCGTCGCGGCGATCTCGTTGCGGCAACCGAGGGACGCTCGTTCTGGATTCTCGACGACATCTCACCGCTGCGGCAGCGGAGTGATGCGATTCAGCGCGTGAGCGCACACCTGTATGCGCCCCGCGCGGCTTATCTCGTTGAGCGTGGTGATCCTGCCGTCCCGGGCATGGGGCGCAATCCGCCGGCGGGCGCGATGGTGTACTACTGGCTTGCCGCCGCGGATACTACCGTGCCGATCACGATGGAGTTCATCGACGCGGCTGGCGTTTCAGTGCGGAAGTACTCGAGCAAGGGGAGTAGCACCCCACCGCTGACACCGACACCGCCACCGACACCGCCACCGACACTGCTGCCGATGAAAGCGGGCCTCAACCGGTTCGTCTGGAACCTCCGCCGCGAAGATCCGACGCGTGTGCAGGGGCTCATGACGGTGGGACAGATCCGCGGCAATCGCGTGCCCCCTGGCAAGTATCAGGTGAAGCTGACCGCGGGCGGGCGGACGATGACCCAGCCGATCGATGTGCTCGCCGATCCCCGCGTGGAGGTGACTGATGCAGACCGGGCGGCGTACATCGCCATGTCCAATGCGGCGTACCAGCGGGTGTCGGAACTTCACGAGGCGGTGGTCCGGATGCGCGACGTGCGCGAGCAGGTGAATGGCCTCATGGGTCGCACCAAGGAGCTGCCGAACACCAGGGAGATCGCCGCCGCCGGCAAGGGGATCGCGGATTCCGTCGCGGCGCTCGACGGACGGCTGGTCTCACCGAAAGCCCGGACTTTCCAGGACGTAGTGAACTTCCGAAATGGGTTGAACGACCAGTACCTCTTCATGATGGAAGCGCTCGACGAGACCGACCCTCCGGTGACGCAGGGCTTCCGCGACCGTTTCCGCGATCTCGATGCGGAGTGGGCGGGACATCAGCGGCGGATCGAGCGGCTGTTCGACGTGGATGTCGCGAACTTCAACAAGCTGGTGCAGGCGGGCGGTGCGACGCCGGTCATCATCCAGAAGCCCAAGCCCCGGCCGGTTGCGATGTAGGGCGCGGCGAGTCACGAACACAAGTGACTGACACTAGTG
>JBKJKH010000577.1:0-2534 GCA_046597595.1 Gemmatimonadaceae bacterium | reverse complement strand
TTACGGCGACAACATCGCAGGCGATAAAGTCGCCGGTCTGGTGGAGATCAAAGGTGTCCGCACCTTTCCCGTCCTCGTGACGTTCAACCTTCCGGACGAGTTGTATAACGGCGCGATTGCGCTGCCCGTCGACACCTGGACGGCCTGCCATAACACAACGAACACGACCGCAGGCTGCACGCCCTTTACGCCATCCGCGGCCGCAACGCCGATGACGCTGTCCCCAGCTCTCCCAGGAGATCCGATTTACGGTTATCGGTACGTCTTCATGGGTGCAACAGCCCGCGCGTCTTCCTCCCAACAGTCGGGCACGTACACCGGAACCATCGTCGTCAACGTCGTGTACGCATTTTAGGCCATGGACTGACGGTAACTCGATCGTCGGCTCGCAAGACCTTGCCGCTCCTTCCGTTACCTCGCCGTGCCTCGTGTAGTCGTTCGCGTGTGGTTTCGCTTCCCTGTGCCCCTTTTCGCTAAGCTCGGCCGTCTCATGACGGTCGTCGCCGCCGCACTCGCTGTGGCCGCGTCAGTGAGCGAGGCTCAGCGCCCGCTCCGCATCACGACGAAGAAGAACCTGACGTTCGGCACCCTCTTCCCGGGTGTGCGCCTCGACGTGGTACCAACCGACGTCCTTCGCGCGGGTGTCCTCGATGTCACGGGCCCGAACGGCAGCCAGATCGAAGTGCGCTTCATTCTTCCCACTTTCCTTTCGGGCCCCGCAGGCTCTACGCTGCCGGTGTCGTACACGTCGACCTCCGCAGGCTTCTCAACGGGAAGCATCACGACGCAAATCCGTTTCGACCCGACCGTGCCGTACCGACCGAGGCTTTCGGGGACGGGGCGCGGCACTTTTTACATCGGGGCCGTAGCGAATCCCGGCGCTTCCCAGCGCAGCGGCAACTATGCCTCGACGATCATCGTCACTGTCCTTCTCACCGGCCTTTGATGTCGACTCGATCCCTGATTCTCGCGGCATCGTACTTCGCCGTCCTGACTGCCTTTGCAGCGGTCCAGTCGCCGGCGCTTGTCGCCCAAGGCGTGCTCATCGCTCCACCCGGGGCATTCATCGACCATCGCACGCGCAGTGGTTCGCTGGAGCTCTACAACCCGAACCTGGTCCCCGCCGAAGTCACGATCTCGACAATCTTCGGCTATCCCGTCACCGATTCCACCGGCCAGCTCTCGCTTTTCACGCGTGAAAAACCCGATTCGACCATGCCGAGTGCTGCGGCATGGCTCCATGCCTATCCGCGGCGCCTCGTGCTCGCGCCGAAGACGCGGCAGACCGTGCGGCTTCAGGGGCGACCGCCAGCTTCCCTCAAGGATGGCGAATACTGGTCGCGCCTCGTGATCGCCGCGAAGACCGGACCCGTGCCTGATTCACTCGCGGACACGACGACCATCCGGGTCGGCTTGTCGTTCGAGGTGCGCACCGTCATTGGCGTGTGGTATCGCAAGGGCGCCGTGACGACCAGCGCGCAGATCAAGGATATGACCGTCGCCACGCGTGCGGACTCGGTCGACATGCGGCTGTTCCTCGAGCGAACCGGAAATGCCGCATTCCTCGGAATGATGCGCGCGACCGTTGTCGACGCCACCGGCAAGCAGGTCGGCAATCTCGATCGGCAGGTCGCGGTCTACTACTCGCTCGCTCCGCTCTTCACGATACCAGTCGGCACGCTCGCGCCGGGCGTGTACACTGTGCGCGCGATGATATCGACCGACCGCAGTGATTTCGACGCAGGGGTGCTGCAGGCGTCCCCGGTCAGTGCTGAGCGGAGCTTTCGCGTGCCCGGCGCGCCCTGAGCCTGGCGTTTCGGACAATGCGCGTCCGCGCCTGGCTCCGTTTCGCGCTGGCCGCACCTCTGCTTGCGCCCCTCGGCGCACAACAGGCTGACAGTGCCGTTCGCGCCCGGGCTCCGCAGGTAACGGCAGGCGACAGCGTCGAGCAGGTCCTGGTCGACGTGCGACTCGAACGCGCCGCTGGCGCCACGGTGCAGGCATACCGCTACCGCGACAAGGTGCTGCTCCCTGTCGCCGAGTTCCTGACGCTCGCGGAAATCCAGTTCACGTCGCTGCCCGGTGGACGGACCGAAGGCGTGATCCAGCCCGAGGGCGTCGCCTTCGTCATTGATGGAACCAGAGACAGCGTCACGGTAGGAGCCCGCACGATCGTGCTGGAAAAGGCCGAGCACGTGACGCGCGACGGTGAGGTGTATCTCGACGCCGATCAACTGGGCTTGATCTTTGGCATCAGTTTCGTCGTCGAGTGGTCCGACCTGCTGGTCTCCGTCAATGATGCGAGCGCCCTCCCCGTTGCCCGGCGCATCCGCCGTGATCGCGCGCGTACCGGTCTGCTGGCCCAGGCACGACAACAGAACGCGTACGTCACCGGTGTGCCGTTAGGCATCCTCCGCCCTCCCATCGACGGCGCAGTACTGGACTATTCCGCTACCGTGCCAGGCTCGGATCCGCGTTGCGGAACGGCGGCGGCCGCGGCGTTCGGCGCCAACCTCTTCGGAGGGTCGCTCGAG
>JBKJKH010000548.1:0-11666 GCA_046597595.1 Gemmatimonadaceae bacterium | reverse complement strand
GTCCGCCTCGTGCGTGTCGGTGAGGCCTATGTAATAGATGCCATCGGGGAACGCATCCGACGCCTGCGATGCCACGTCAATCGCCACGCGCGTTTTGCCGATGCCGCCCGCTCCATGCAGGGTCACGAGCCGCACACTCTCCCGACGCAACAGCGCGAGGATGGCGCGAACATCATTCTCGCGTCCCACGAGCGGAGTGAGCGGAACGGGTAAGCGCGGCGCGCGCTGCGGCCGAACGCCACCCGGCAAACGCGGCGCGGAGGCCGGGGGATCAACCTCGCCGGCTGCGAACGCATCGGCGAATGCCCCCACCGTGTCGAAACGGTCCGCGGCATCCTTCGATAACGCGCGCCGAATCGCCGCCTCGATTGACGCCGGCACCGCGCAACGAGGGTGGAGGGGCGGCGGATCGGCGGAGAGGTGCTGCCCGATCATCGCCATTGTGCTCGTGCCAGCGAATGGTGGCTTGCCCGCCAGCAGCTCGTACACGACGCACGCAAATGAGTACTGATCGGCGCGCCCATCCACGTCGCCCCCTGTCGCCTGCTCCGGGCTCGCATAGGTGGGCGTGCCTACCATCGTGCCAACCTGCGTGATGGTCTGACCGGTGGAGGCTTCGGCTACGGCGCGGGCGATTCCGAAGTCTGCCACGACTGCATGCTCTTCGGAGATGAGGATATTCTCGGGCTTGATGTCCCGATGCACCACGCCCTGCCGGTGAGCGTAGTCGAGCGCGCCCGCCACTTCACGCACAATGCGCGCGACGTCGTGGAGGGGCAGCGCTCCCTCACGCGCGACTCGATCCCGCAGCGAGTCGCCAATGATGAACGGCATCGCAAAGTACAGCAGGGGGTCCTCGCCTTCGCGAAGGCGTGCCTCCCCCGAGTCATAGAGGGGAACGATATGGGGATGCGTCAGGCGCGCGGCAATCTCGATCTCTCGCAGAAACCGCGCAGCGCCCAGTGGGCCGGTAATCGTTGAATCCATCACCTTGAGCGCGACGCGGCGGCCATGCCGGGTGTCGTTCGCCAGGTAGATGGTCGCCATCCCTCCGCGGGCAACCTCCCGCTCGATGCGATAGCGACTGCCGATGGCGTTTTGAAGCTGATCGAGAAGCGTCATGGTGCGCGTGACCTAACTGCCCGCGCCTGCGACTGTCAATAGAGCCTCCACTGGCGATACCTTAGGGTCATGCCGCATCTTCCTGCGCGGCACCCACCCGCAGAGAACTTCCATGTCCACGTCACAGACCCCGGCGCCCGCGCCAACGATCACGAACTCCGGCACCGTTCCAAAAACGCCGCACAAGCTCTTCGTCAACATTCCGGTAGGCGATCTCCAGCGCTCGATCCGGTTCTTCGAGGCGCTGGGCTTCGCCTTCAACCTCCAGTTCACGGACGCGTCGGCGACCTGCATGCTCGTGGGTGCGGACGCGTACTTCATGCTGCTCGACAAGGAGCGCTTTACCGGTTTCAGCAAGCGGCCGCTTGGCGACCCTCGCGCTGCGACGACTGCGATGTATGCGCTCAGCGTCGAGAGCCGCGAAGAAGTCGATGCGATGGTGAACAAGGCGGTGGCCGCAGGCGGGGCGCGCGCCGTCGATCCACAGGACCTTGGGTTCATGTATGGATCGAGCTTCTACGATCTTGACGGTCACCACTGGGAAGTATTCTGGATGGACCCGAGCGCGGCCAAGGGCTGACGAATCCGCCGCTTTTATTACGAGACGCTTGCGTCTCGTAATAAAGGCGTCCAGATTGGGGGCATGCCCACCACTGCTCGTCCTGGCCGCCCGCGCAGCACCGCCGCGCAGGCCGCCATCCTCCGCGCCACCGTCGAGCAGATTCGCGAGACGGGGTACGACGCCGCCTCGATGGAGGCAATCGCGGAGCGCGCCGGTGTCGGCAAGGCCACCCTGTACCGTCACTGGCCGAACAAGGAAGCACTCGCGATCGAGGCGATCGGGGCGATCGTCCGCCTCATTCAGGCGCCCGACACCGGGAGTGTCCGTGCCGACCTGCGCGGCGTCCTGCACTCCACGAGCATGCTGTATCGCGATCCCCGCACGCGGGGGTTGCTCTCCGGACTGATCAGCGCGATGGCGCGCAGCGTGGATATCGCCGAGGCCGTTGCATCGCGCATCTCGAACCCGCGGCGCGCGGCGCTCCGCGCGGTGCTGCGCCGGGCGGTCGTGCGCCGGGAGCTCCGCCGTGACACCAGGGTCGAGATCGTGGTGGACCTGCTGTCGGGCGCATTCCTCATGCGCTCGCTGGTGACCGGCGCGCGCATCGACGATCCGCTCATCGAGCAGATGCTTGACGTCGTCCTCGACGGCACCTTGTCCCTGGACGCCGCATGAGCCTTCTCTCCGCCATCGGCACCGGGATGCGCCGCAATCCGTATCCACTGTACACCCTCATGCGCCGCGTGCGACCAGTGTTCCACGACCGGATGCACAACATCTGGCTGCTGTTCGACTACGACAGCGTCAAGCGCGCGCTCTTCGACCCTGCCTCATTCTCCTCCGCGGTGAAGAGCCCTGGTGGGGGCGGTGTACCCGACTGGATGATTTTTCACGACGACCCGCGCCATGCCAGGCTGCGCGGCATCGTGGCGAAAGCGTTCACCCCGCGTTTCGTCAGCGCGCTCGAGCCGCGGGTGCGCGAGCTCTCCACCTCGTTGCTCGACGCCCTTGTCTCCCGCGGACGCATGGACCTCATCACGGAATTCGCGGAGCCGCTGCCGACGCTGGTGATGGCCGAGCTGTTGGGGATCGCGCCGGACGACCGCTCGACGTTCACGCGATGGGCGCACGCCATCCTCAACCTCGGCTACGCCGTGACGGGCGGGGAGCGGGCGGCGCAGTCGGTGCGCGAATATCGCCTCGTGTCCGCGGAGATGGAGGTGTATTTGACGGATACGCTCGCCGACCGCCGCGCACACCCGCGCGAGGACCTCCTGGCTCGTATGGTGCAGGCGGAAGTGGACGGGGAGCAGTTGAGTGATACAGAGATTTTCTTGTTCGTGCAACTTCTCCTCTCCGCGGGAACCGAAACCACAACGAACGCGCTGGGCAGTGCTATCGCCACCCTACTCGACAACCCCGTCGAGCTCGCGCGATTGCGTGCGGAGCCAGCGCTGATGCCGCGCGCCATCGAAGAGGTGCTCCGCTTTCGGTCGCCGTTGCAGATGGCCTTTCGGACCACCCGGTGCGAGGTGACGCTTCATGGATGCCGGATCCCCGCGGGGGCTCTGGTGCTCCCCGTGATCGGATCCGCCAACCGGGACGAGCGGCACTTTCCCCGCGCGCATTGCTTCGAGATCATGCGGGAGGAGACGCCGCACATCGCGTTCGGCCACGGCATCCATTTCTGCATCGGCGCGGCCCTCGCCCGGCTCGAGTTGCGTGTGGCGTTGCCGGACCTTCTCACCCGGCTGCCGCAGTTGACGCGCGTAACCCGGCGCTGGGACCCCCGCGATGCGTTGATTGTCCACGGAGCCAAGCGGCTTGAGCTGCGATTCTCACCGGCCGCTTCGGCGGCGGCGGCGAATTGCTCTACGTCATGATCCTCCGCGCCAGCGCCCCCGCGTGAAGTCGGGGAACTTCACCGGCGCACTCCCATTCGCCACGGATCGTTCGGAAAGCGGGCCGGGCACGCTCCACGCCGCCGCATCGTAGACATTCATGTCCGGCGCGAGCCCCTGGCGCATGCACTCGAGCAGTCGCCACGCCATGATGAAGTCCATCCCGCCGTGTCCACCGGCGCTGGCGTTCTCACCCTGCGCCTTCCACCAGGGATGCTCGAACGCAGCCTTGTGCTCGTCGATCGTCGTCCACCGGTGGGGCTTCCCATGACCCTCAACGTAGATCCGCGGCGGATAGTCCTCGAATAACCCCTTCGTGCCCTCGATACTGTTGATGCGGCTGTACGGCCGGGGGCTGGCAACATTGTGCTCGAGCCGGATGGTGCGCCCCTTCGCGGTCTTGATCAGCGAGCTGTTGAGATCCCCGCATGAGTATTTCTCCTTCCAGCGGGGATCGTCCTTCGGCAGGTGATCGGCGCGCCACTTCGACAACCCGAACTCCGGCGTGCTCATCGACACCATGTAATCGAAGCGATCGCCCTGGTGGATGCCGAGGTACCAGGCGACGGGCCCGAGGCCATGCGTCGGATACAGGTTGCCGTTGCGATTCAAGTGGGCGGCCCGGCGCCAGAGGCCCTCGTCCCGCGTCTCGAAGAGGATCTCCCGCAAGTCGTGATTGTACGCGGCCCCACCGTGCTTGAGCTCCCCGAACATCCCCGCCCTCACCATCTGGAGCACAAGCAATTCATTGTATCCGTAGCAGCAGTTCTCCATCATGATGCAATGCCGTCGCGTCCTCTCCGACGTGTCCACCAGCGCCCAGCACTCCTCCACGGTCAACGCCGCCGGCACTTCCGTTGCCGCGTGCTTGCCATTGCGCATCGCGCTCAGCACGACCGGCACATGCCAGCGCCATGGCGTCGCCGTGTACACGAGGTCGATGTCGTCGCGCGCGCACAGCCTCTCGAAGTCGCGCTCGCCCGCGACGTAGGTCGCCGGCTCGTAGTCGTGCCCGGCCTGCTTCATCTGCGCCTTCGCCATCGCGACCTTTTCCGGGACGATGTCGCAGAGAGCGGCAATGCGCACGTTGCCGACGCCGAGCAGCTCGCCAAGCACGCTGCGCCCTCGCAGGCCGGTGCCCACGATGGCAATGCGTGGCACTGCACGCGCCTCGAACTTCACGTGCATCATCGACTCGGCCGCTGGCGCCTCTTCCGCGCCTGCTGCGTCTGCCGCGAGCCCAAGTTGTGCGATGCCCAGCCCGGCACCCGCGACTGCCACCGACTTGAGGAGATCGCGGCGCGAGAGCTCGCGTGATTCGTCGTCGCTCATCTGTCTATCCCAGTCAGGAATGTACGGTTACAAACGAAACGCACCGGGCCCCGCCGTGGTGATGAAGAACTCCGAACGCATCCCCGCCGCCGGGAATGCCAGTCGATATGCGTCTTGCCACGCGTCCAGAAACTCGCCCGCGTGACTGACGGAGACAAGCGCCCAGACACTCCCACCAAAGCCCGCGCCGAACGCGGAAGCCGCATGCGCGCCTAGCGCTCGGGCAAGGCGCGGAAGCGCGATGGTCTCCGGTACCTGATTCCCGAGCCGGCGTTCCGCTTCGTGCTGCGAACGATCCACCAGCTCCCCGATGGCGTTCCGGTCATCCTGCGCAAACGCTTCGCTGGCAGGCGGGATGATTGCTTGTGTCTCCGCGACGAACTGCTCGAAGCGGTCGAGCAGTCGCTGCTTTGTGAACGCCATAGGGCGGGAGCCCGCCAGCATCGCCCGGATCTGCTCGGCAGCACGCGGACCACTGGCAATCGCGTCGCCGAGTGACACATCGCTCCGCTGCGTCGCCGCATTCCACTCGCTCACGATACAGGCCACCGCCTCCGCTGCCTCGTTGTACCGGCGGAGCGCGCTTGATGTCTTTTGCGCCGCGACACCGCTGTATGCGATCGCAAACCGCAGGTCCGACGGCAACGGGATCTTTCGCTCCAGACGCACGGGGCAGAACGAATACTGGGTCAAGGTCCTCGCCTCGCAGCAGAGGATTGCGGTCTGGTCCTGGTTCCCGCCCAGCGTCCCCACTCCCTGGTGCGCGGCCAGCGGGCCGAAACTCCTGCCGTTCTCCACCGCGCCAAGGTAACCGGCCAGTGTTTCGGTGGACGTGATCACGCGACGATAGTCGTCGTCATTCGCGAGGTTGTTCACCGCCTCGAGCGCCAGATAGAGCGCGATGATCAGCGCGCTCGAGCTGCTCATTCCCGACGCCGCAGGAAGATCACTGGCGAAGGCGATGTCGGCGCCTCGGCGCGCCGCAGGAAAGTCCCGCGACAGGCGGCGCACGAGTGTCGCGAGGTAGGTGGCCCAGTCACCTCCGACCACGTCATGTGGCGCGCCGAGTGATTGCTCTCGTGTCTCGCCGAGCCGTGCGTCCACCACGCGTACCAGATCGTCGCTGCGCGGCACGGCGAGCGCCACGATCCCGCGCTCCATCGCACAGAGCAGGCTTCGCCCGCCAGCGTAGTCGGTATGCTTGCCGAGCACTTCGATCCTGCCCGGGACAAAAAAGGCATACGGTTCGGCAGTGCTGCCGGGCATCGGTGGGAGCGCGTCTGCGCAGAGCGCAAGCAGGCGGACCTTGCCCTGCACCTCAAGGTCGGACATCCCATTCGCGCGCAGCCGCCCGGCCACGTCTTTCACAGGAGCGGGGTCACGTTGCCTAGCCGCTCCGCCACGGTCGCAATGTCATCCCGAGTGGTGAGATCGAGCACGCCATCCTGAAAGACGAGCACCCGAAACGCCACGCCCAGCCGATCACGCGCGAACTGCACCGCATCTTGAATCTCCAGCTCGCCGCGTGAAGACGGCGCGATGCGCCGGCATGCATCGTAGATCACGGACGGCAATGACCAGCTGTTCATTCCAACGAGCACGGGAGACCCGATCGCTGCGAGCGCCTCTGCATCCGGCTTCTCGATGATGCGCTCCAGATATCCGCCGGCATCGACGAGAGCCACCGAAAAGCTCGCAATCCGCTCATCAGTGATATTGCCGTGCCGGATGAGCGCATCACGTTCGAATAGTACCACGCCCGCGGCGCCAAGTTCGCGCAGCGCGCGCAAGGTTGCCACTGGATAGTAGTTGTCACCGTTGACCGCGAGCACGTGCTCGCCCTCAGCAAAGTGCTCGGCTGCCAGTACGGCGTTCGCGGTCCCGAGCGCCTGTTCCTGCACGGCGAAGTGAACACGCAGGCGTGACAGCTCGACTTCACCGCCGTAGTAGTCCCGCACGCGCTGATGCTCGGGGCCGATGACCAGGCACACGTCGGTAATGCCCGCATCGGCGAGCGCGCTCAAGCCGTAGTCGAGAAAGGGTCGGCCAATCGGTATCATCGCCTTGAACCCCGCATCGGCTACGCCGGACTGTTCCGCCGTCAGCAGCGCTCCGCCTTCCAGCCGCCGCATGCGTGTGCCGAGGCCGCGTGCGAGAATCACGGCCCTGGTCGTCGGCGTGCTAGCGATTATCGGCTCCCTTCCAGAGTTGCGGCAGAACGCGCAGGAGCCCTGCCCCACTCGCGACCAGGACAACCAGCCAGACCATTCCCTGTGTCGTGCGGCCGTACAGGAAGCTGCCCGCGCCGAAGAGTGCCGCGTACACGAAAGTGCATCCGAGCACCCAGCCAAGCATCGACATCGGCAACGAGTCCGGTGACGGGCTCAACCCCGTTCCCCTGCGGATGGCGTTCCATCCCGGGCCGGCAGGCCGCACCAGCGTATAGAAGGCGGTCAGCGTCTGCCGGTCTGTCGGCGGCGTCAGGTAGGTGACGCCGACCCAGACGATGGTCGTGGTCGCGACGGTGACGAGCAGCACGACATGCGCCGGCACCGCGTATCCAACTTTGCCGGCGATGAAGAATCCCGTCGCGATCAGGAACGAGCTCGCCATTGCCGCGATCTCGCTCCACGCGTTGATTCGCCACCAGAACCAGCGCAGCAGGTAGAGCAGCCCGGTTCCCGCGCCAATGGACATCATCAGCTCAAAGTTCGATCGCGCGGAATCGAGGACCAGGGTGAGCAACGCCGCAGCGAGCATGAGCAACGCCGTGACCAGCCTTCCCACGAGCACATAATGCCGCTCGCTCGCGCTCGGCTTGACGAATCGGCGATAAAAGTCGTGGACGAGGTAGGAGGTCCCCCAGTTGAGATGCGTGGAAAGTGTGGAGACATAGGCAGCAAGGAGCCCCGCAACCATGAGCCCCATCCATCCAACAGGCAGAAACTTGAGCATCGCAGAGTAGGCCATGTCGTGCCCGATGAGCTTCTGGTCGACGTAGGGGAACGTGCGCGCGATGTCGGACAGTTGCGGGAAGACGAGCATCGATGACAGCGCAACGATGATCCACGGCCATGGTCGCAGCGCGTAATGCGCGAAGTTGAAGAACAGCGTGCCCTTGAGCGCGTCACCCTCTGACCTGGACGCCAGCATCCGTTGCGCGATGTAACTCCCGCCCCCCGGCTCGGCCCCCGGATACCAGACCGACCACCACTGCACCGTGAGGGGGATGATCATCACGGTGAGCGCGAGGCTCCAGTCCCCGAAATCGGGCACGAGATCGAGCGTCCGTGCGGGGATGCGCTGAAAGAGCTGGGTGAGCCCGCCCACTTCCGGCTGCTGGACCGCGAAATACGCCGCGGCAACAGAGCCCGCCATCGCGATGCCGAACTGAATCATGTCGGTCACCATTACGCCCCAGAGCCCGGAGGTAGCCGCAAACGCGATGTTGAGCAGCGAGCAGACGAGAAGGGTCTGCCACATCGGCCAGCCAAGCATGACGTTCGCGATCTTGACCGCGGCAAGGTTCACCGAGGCCATGATCACGCAGTTGAAGAAGAGGCCGAGGTAGATCGACCGGAACCCGCGCACGAATGTCGCGGCGCGGCCTGAGTAACGAATCTCGTAGAATTCCAGGTCGGTCAACACTCCTGACCGGCGCCAGAGCCGCGCATAGAAGAAGACCGTCATCATGCCGGTGAGCAGGAACGCCCACCAGAGCCAGTTGTTGGCGACGCCCCGTTCGCGCACGAAGTTGGTGACGAGATTCGGCGTGTCGGTGCTGAAGGTGGTGGCGACCATGGAGACGCCGACGAGCCACCACGGCGCCGCGCGCCCGGAGGTAAAGAATTCGGCGGTGCTGCTCCCGGCGCGCCGTGCAAGCAGGAGCGCGGGGAGGAACGAGATCACGATCGATGCGACGACGATGATCCAGTCGAGTGGAACGAGTTGCATCGAGGTTCAGGGGGCGGGTGACGTTCCACGTCGGTAGCGCTGCCTGATGGAATGCTATGCTCCCCGCGACCGGCCGCACACGCACGAGGCCGGCGCATGAGCGCCGGCCTCGTGTCACAACCGCGCGGTCAGTTCCGCGTAACCATTACTGGCAGTTTCTCTTGTTGCAACTGATCACCTTCGACGTGCTGTTCGTCCCGCCCGAACCGGTCGCGGTCAGCGTCACAGTGAACGTCCCTCTCACCGCAAACGAATGCGAAGTGGTCACTCCCGCACCGGTGGACCCGTCGCCGAAGTTCCAGCCATATGACGTGGCGTTCGTGCTGCTGCTCGCGTTGAAGCTGCAGGTCAACCCCGAGCAGGTATACGTGAAGCTGGCGACTGGCGCCGGCAGCGTGTTGGTCACCGTGACGGATTGGGTCTTGGTGCTCGTGCCGTTTGCGTCGGTGACCGTCAGCGTCACCGAATACGTTCCTGCCGCGGCGTAGCCATGCGAGGTCGTCTTGCCGCTTCCCGTCGCGGCGTCACCGAAGGTCCAGCCATACGTCGCCGAGGCGAGGGCCGTCGAGCTGCTCGCGTCGAAGTTGCAGCTCAGCGCAGAGCAGCTGTACGTAAAGTTTGCCACGGGAGGCGTCGGTGCGGCACTGATGAAGGCGGAGTAGAGCAACAGATCGGGTGTCCCGGCAGGCTCCCCGGCAATGGCGCCACTGGTCGCATTGCTCGTCAACGCGGAGCGCACCTGCGCCGGCGTCGCCGTCGGGTTTACCTGCAGGTACAACGCGGACGCGCCAGCTACGTGAGGCGCTGCCATCGACGTGCCGCTGATGGTATTGGTGGCCGTCGCGCTGCCGATCCAGGCTGACGTGATGCTCACGCCCGGGGCGTTGATGCGCACGCAGGTGCCGAAGTTGGAGAAGCTGGCGAAATTGTCGTTGATGTCGGTGGCGCCAACGGTGATCGCGCTCGGAGCGCTTGCCGGCGATGCGTTGCACGCGTCTGCCGTGCTGTTGCCAGCGGCGATCGCATACACCACGCCGGCAGCGATAGAGTTTTCGACCGCCTGGTTCAATGCCGTCGAGAATCCGCCTCCGAGACTCATATTCGCTGCGGCCGGGAGCGTCTTGTTCGCGGTCACCCAATCGATGCCCGCAATGACGCCGGAGGTCGAGCCGGAGCCGGAGCAGTTGAGCACACGCACCGCGACGAGCCGCACACTCTTGGCGACACCGTACGTCGTCCCTCCCACGGTGCCCGCGACGTGCGAGCCATGCCCGTTGCAATCGGCCGCGTTACCGCCAATCGTCACCTCATCGACTCCCGTCGACGCACGCGTGGCGTACTCGGCGTGACTGAAGTTGATGCCGGTGTCGATGATATAGACGGTGACGCCAGTTCCGTTGGCGTTGTAGGTGTAACTGCCGTCGAGCGGCCGGGCGCGCTGATCGATGCGGTCGAGTCCCCACGTCGCGCCGGTCTGCGTCGTGACGATCGACATCGTCTGATCCTGCTCGACATACGCCACGCTCGGCTCGGCGCGAAGCGCCTCGACCTTCGCGTCGGAGAGCTCGAGCGCCATACCCTTCAGGGCGGACTTGTACGTGTGCTTCACCTTCCCCCCGTGCTTCGTGGCCAGGGCGTTACTCTCGCCATCAACGTCCGAGACGTCGCTCTTGAAGACGACGATGTATTGACCGTCGATGCCGGAATTCGCGGATGCTTCCGCGCCCTGAACGGACGTCGCGAGCTGTGGGGCAGACGTGGGATTCTCGGAACAGGCCACGAGAATGGTGGTCAGGACAACGGCAGCAACTCGCTTCATGCGACGGTCTCCGATGTGGGGAAGGAGCGTGATACGAACGCGGGCTACGTGTGTGCCAGGCGGGCGGCATCAACACAATGCCCCTGCCCCCGGAGATGGCGCAATAGCGGCAGCGAAGAAAAGGCCATGGTAGTGAGCTATGAGCACCGCAGGCGTCACGCTCCGGGCATGCCGAGGTCAACCCTCATCACGAGCCGCCTCGGGAGGGGCAGCCTCGCGAAGTCGACACGCGGAATATTGAGGGGCGAGCGGCTCGTGATTTCCGGATCGGCGCCCGTGTAGTTCGAAACTGTGAAGAGATCCAGGCCGGCGAGGCTGATCGAGGTAGCGCCCGCGTGAGACTCGAAGGCGGACCACGCCTTCGGAATTGTCCAGCGCAAGGATACCTCCCGCAACTTTGTGAACGACGCAGATTCGATGAAACCTGACGGAAATGACAATTGGTTGCCGATGGCGATCACCGCTGCCTGCGACGCGAGTGACGCAGACGGATCCTGCGATGCACGGCACTTCGCGACGGAACACCGGAAGTATTCGATCCGGTTCACGAGCTTGTGTCCACCGCGGTAGTCGCCAACGAGCGCGACCGACACCGACCGCATCGGCGTGAATCGTGATCGCAATGCAAGTTCGCGGCGGGGTAGAGAGGGGCCCAGATACTCCGCATCGCTGCCAGGCTGAACCTCACTCGCGCTCAGCAGGCCGTCGCCATTGGCGTCGGCATAACTGGTTCCGCTTCCCCACAAACCGCCGAGGGGGTGGCCCGGCGCAAGCTGCGACTGGATGCCTATGAAAGGGCTGCCGATCGACGTGACGCGGTTCGTCAGCGTCGAGAAGGCGATGGCGACATCCCAACTCATCGTTCCCTGAGCCAGGACGCGAGAATCCACGGTGACCTCGACGCCAGTGTTCCGCATCGCCCCAAGGGGAAGGACCACTTCTCCAGGGTTCCCGGGCAATCGGAAAAACGGCAGCG
>JBKJKH010000480.1:0-4846 GCA_046597595.1 Gemmatimonadaceae bacterium | reverse complement strand
ATTGAAATCACGTTGATGATTCGCGGTTGATATCAGGCATCCGGCCCGCCTCCCGAAGGATGCAAACCTTCCTCCTGACGTCCCACAATCACCACCACCATCCATTGTCAAACAGCGTATTCTCCTCGCGCCAGAATTAGTCGCGAGCCTTCAAATATATTCAGGCCGGTCGCGGCATGCAAGCGATCACCAAACGCTTTTTTGACTCCCCGCATCATGCATCCGTACGCCATCGTCTCCCGCAAGGGCGCGCTTCGCTGGAGCGCCGGTCACCCATGGATCTACCGGAGCGATGTCGCCGAGCGCCCCGAGTCGGCAGCGGGCGTTGTCGTCGTCCGCGAAACCAACGGCCGCGAACTCGGCTGGGCACTCTGGAGTCCACGCTCGGAAATTTCCCTGCGACTCCTCGATGCGGATCCCGCCGCGAACATCGACCGCGAATGGTGGACACGGCGCATCCACGAGGCCATCAGACGCCGCGCGCCCATCGACGACGTGGCCAATGCCTACCGCCTGATTCACGGCGAAGGCGATGCGCTCCCCTCACTCATCTGCGATCGCTACGACCGATGGCTGGTCGTGCAGATCATGAGCGCCGGCCTGGAGACGCAACGCGACCACATCGTCAACGCCCTGCGAACCGCACTCCCGACCGAAGGCATTCTCGCGCGCAACGACGTCCCACTGCGCACGAAGGAAGGATTACGCAGTGAGGTCACACTCCTGTGGGGCGAGGTGCCTCGAGAAATTGAAGTGCACGAACACGGTGTGCGCTATCTCGCCGCACCCTGGGACGGACAGAAGACCGGCGCGTTCCTCGATCAACGAGAGAACCGCGCCCGCATCGGGGAACTTGCACACGGGCGCGCCCTCGACTGCTTCAGCTATCACGGGTCGTTCGCGCTGCACCTCGCGCGCCGCGCGGACCACGTCATCGCACTCGATGTCTCGATGGCCGCCCTCGATCGCGCGACGGCCAACGCGCGCCGCAACGGCATCGCGACCATCGAACCGGTGCAGGGCGACGCCTTCGAGTACCTCCGCGAGCAGGAGCGCGCGGGCGCGCGCTTCGATACGATCGTCCTCGACCCTCCCGCTTTCGCGAAGACCAGGAGTGCGCTTCCTTCCGCACTGCGCGGCTACAAGGAAGCGAACCTGCGCTGCATGCGCCTGCTCTCCCCCGGTGGCGTCCTCCTCACCGCGAGCTGCAGCTTCCATCTCACCAAGCCACACTTTCTCGACATGCTCGCCAGCGCTGCGGGCGACAGTGGCCGGCGACTGGTGCTTCGCGAATTCCGTGGGCAGCCGAGTGATCATCCGGAAGTGCTGACCATTCCGGAAACAGGCTACCTCAAGGCCGCCATCATCGAATGCGTGGAGTGACCGCAACCTGAC
Organism: Gemmatimonadaceae bacterium; assembly: GCA_046597595.1. Classification (GTDB taxonomy): domain Bacteria; phylum Gemmatimonadota; class Gemmatimonadetes; order Gemmatimonadales; family Gemmatimonadaceae; genus JBKJKH01. The sequence goes on along the minus strand of JBKJKH010000480.1, from coordinate 3,451 downwards.
ACCGCGGACAGAAGTACGTGCTCCGCTGTGATTGCGTGATCCGCTGAATCGCGGCGCGGCAGCGCGGACATCGCTTCCCTTCACGATCATAGACCTTGAACCGCACCTCGGAAGACTGCGCGTAGCGCGCGGGAGTGCGTGAGGCACTCGTCAACGTCGCGCGAATGGCTGACACCAGGCGCCGCGACGCCGCGGCGTCGAGCAGGTTGGCCGGGAGACGAGGATCGATTCTCGCGCGCCAGAGCGCCTCCGCAGCGTAGATGTTGCCGACACCTGCGACGACGCCCTGATCGAGCAAGGCGACCTTGATCGGAATACGGCGGCGCGTAAGCGCGACGCGCAGGGACTGCGGCGTGAAGCCGCCCTCCAACGGCTCCCTGCCGACATCCGGAAGTCCGTCGTGTCCGCGATGCACCGTGAGGGTGCCGAGTGCGCGGGAATCGACAAGGGTGACACGGAGCTCGTCGTCGAACAGCAACTCCGCACGCGCGAAACGATCCGGTGTGGCGGACGATACTCCGATCTCCCAGTCGCCGGTCATGCGGAAGTGAATGAGAACGGTCACGTCACCCTCGAGCCGGATCAATTGATGCTTGCCACGTCGCTCGACAGCGAGCACGCGTTTGCCCTCCGCAAGACGTGCCCGCGCGCGGGAGAGCCGACGCTTGTAGGCCGCATGATGAAGGGATATCCGCACCAGGGTCCGGCCCACGAGCACGGCTCGTATCCGGCGTGCGGCATCCTCGACTTCCGGCAGTTCGGGCATGAGGGCGTAATGAGGGAGCGATGAGGAAGTGATAGTCGTGTGCTTGCGCGAATCGCCAGTACGCCTACCTTGCAACGAATCCCACGCGTGAGCCAGATGGTCCCTCGACCGCCACGGTCGCTCCGACACGAGTACGAGCTCTTCGTCGAAGAGGAAATCGAGAATTACAAGGACTCGGTTCCGCGCCATGCGCTCCTCTCCATAGGCGACGAGGCTGTCGCGAGTCTCCGGACGCGCGAGCAGCTGGCATTGGACGAACTCCTCCTGTGCGACGAAGTGGATCGGATCATTGCCAAGCGCCTGCGAATTCCGTCATACGAAACCTGGCGAAAGCGGCGCATGAAGGACCTCGAAGCCATGCGCCGTCCAGAGCGATGGGGACTCAGTGCCGACGACCCCCTGGTGCGCGCCACCAGGCCGGGAGAGCCGGGACGCGTGCTCGTGGCTGGCGCGCCTGATTCAGCTGCACCGCTGTACCTCGCGGCGAACGGGCATCGCGTCACAACGCTGGCCCGTGAAGCCGGAGCGGTCGAGCGCGTATTGTCCGATGCCGAAGCCGCGGGAATCGCGGAGCGAGTCGACGGTCAGGTGATTGACCTGCGGCAGTGGACTCCCAAGGCGACCTACGGCCTCGTGGTCCTGACACCCCAGGCAATGGCGGGTTTGAGCAGTGCCGAATGCGACACCGTGATTTTTGCGCTCCAAAAGGCGACGGTGGCGGGCGGGCTGCACGTCGTGGAGTTTCAGGCGGCTGGCCGTTCCGATGAAGCGGTCGAGGAATTACGGGCGCGATACGCGGGCTGGGAGATCTCCTCGTCTGGCTCCCCGGGCGCTCCGGACAGTTTTGTGGCGAAGAAGGGCGCCGCGTAACGTTCTGACACGGTCGGGGTAGCAATCCGTGTCGAAGCGTAACAGCCGCCGGCGAATCCGGCGGCATGTCTTTTTGGTAACCCAATGTGCAACAACACCTTAGATAAACGGCCCCATCTGGCACCTCGGATGCATTCTGAGGAGCTCCGGCCAGTGATCGGGGCCCACGAATTTGTTCTTCCATACGGCGCAGATCGCGCCCTTGTCCCGTCTATAATGAAGAAGCGCATCGCTGAACCTGAGCCGCAGGAACCGCTCGGGATCATCATCTCGCGTGGCTCGCGCGAAGACCTCCCGCCGCGGTTTGCGGCGTACGTCTGGGGTCCAGGCCCGGAGACCGTTTCCGATCTAAAAGACCTCGTCGCAGCCTGACGTTTCGAGGCCGATGAGCTTAGCCCCCGCCACCCGCTGGCGGGGGCTGTTTCGTTGCGGGTACGGCGCTTGCCCGAGAAACGCTCGTGCACGGCGACCCTCATGACGGCTGGGAGCAGGAGCGCGACCAGCTCCTGCGCCACAGAATCTCGGACCTCGGTCTCTCGATCGAAGGCACGCGCGTCGAACGGCTGGTGCGTCAGCTGTATGAGGAACTTGCCGAAAAAGAGCTGGCGTTCATGCCCCCGGTGTACTTGAGCGACCAATGGGGCTGTCCTGACAACATCCCCATCATCGGTATTCCGTTCTACCTCGCCGATGAGCGGCTGGCGCGCATCGAAGACGAGTCGTCGATGGGCATCGAGGACGATCGGGATATCATGCGCTACCTGCGTCACGAGGCCGGTCACGCCTACAACTACGCGTTTCGCTTCTACGATCAGGCAGACTGGCGGCGCCTGTTTGGCCCGTACTCGCGACCGTACAACGATCGCTTCCGGGTAGATCCGATGTCGCGCGCATACGTGCGGCATATCCTTGGCTGGTATGCGCAGAAGCATCCGGATGAAGATTTCGCGGAGACCTTCGCCGTGTGGATGACGCCGGGCCTCGACTGGCGCACGGCATATGAAGGATGGCCGGCGCTCCAGAAGCTCGAGTACGCCGACAAGGTGCTGCGTGAAGTGGCGGGAGCCGTACCGGAGACGCCGGACGTCACCGAAGACGACCTGCCGGTGCACGCCATGCACTACACGGTGGCGGAGCACTACGACGAGGAGAGCGACGAGTTGCCCGTCTCGGACGAGCGACACTTCGACGGCGACCTGCGGACGCTCTTCGGCGAGGATGGTGGACCGGCGGATGCCCCGACGGCGGCGGGGTTCCTTCGGTCGCATCGTCGCGAGCTCGTGACGCGCGTCTCGTACTGGACGGGCGAGTCCGGCGCGACGGTGCGGGCACTGGTGGACTTCCTGGCTGTGCGTGCGGAGTCGCTCGGACTTCACGCAGTCGGGCGAGAAGCGTCACTGCTTATCGAGATCACGGCCTTTGCAACGGCGGTCATGATGAATTTCCGGTATACCCACGCACTCGATGGCACACCCGACACAGTCGTCGGTGAGGAGACTCAATGAAAGTGGCGATCCTGCACGGCGCCGACGCCCTCGAGCCGCCGGAAGACCCCGTCCTCAACGACGTGGAGAGCGCGCTGCGCGCGAATGGACACGAACCGACGCGTATCGCGGTGCGCGGCAACGTCGAAGCGGTGACAAGCGCGCTGCGGGAAGCGCAGCCGGAACTGGTGTTCAACCTCGCCGAATCGTTCGACGGCAAGAGTGCCCTCGAATCGAACGTTGCGGCGCTGCTCAACCTGATCGACCTGCGATACACGGGGTCGAGCCCCGCCGGCTTGATGCTCGCGGGCGACAAGGTGCTGACCAAGAA
>JBKJKH010000425.1:0-4105 GCA_046597595.1 Gemmatimonadaceae bacterium | reverse complement strand
CGTACCGGCCCGCACGATACGCCTCGCGCGCACCATCAAAATCCTGGGCGCGCGCCGGAGCGTTGCCGTGCAGCGCAAGCAGGCAGAGCGCGAGCGCGCATGTGCGCGCGATCACGGGCGACCCTCGAGTCTGCGAATCTCGCGCGCCGCATCGGCAAACGCACTCACCACCTTCTCGAGTGCACTCTCGTAGGCCGCAGCAGACATCTGGGCTTCGCGCTTTCGCAGCGAATCGATCTCGTCGCGGCGAATATCCTGCTCCTTGTACAGCGCGGCGAGCCGCGGATTATTCGCGACGGCCTGTGCCGCAACCGTGCTGACGTCGAGGAAAAAGCGGCGCGCCTGCGCGCCGTCGCCGGTGCGCGAATCCGGCGTTGCCGTGCCGACACCGTCGCCGTTGTCATCCAGCTGGGGGTGCTCCGTCGCCAGCCGCGACTCCGTTTCATAGAAACGCCTGGTCTCGGCGGCGGCGAACCGAAATGCTTCGAGAATGGAAATGCGTCCATCCTTGTCCGCGTCGGCGCCGGTGGACGCAAAGGCCGTGACGAAGTGCTCCGCGAAGCGCGACTCGTTTCGCTCGAACGCGCTCTTGGTCGCGGTGACGATGATTCGGCGTGGACCCGCGAGCACGCGCATGACGTCGCCGCTGCCGCTGGTCAGGTTGATGAACGCAACGCGTTGAGTGGGGAAGCGCGCGAGCAGGCGCGCAAAGTCCGCAGCGGTGACATCGGGCCCCGGCAGGCTGATGCGGGTGTCCTCCCCTTCGCCGGCGCCATGGCCAATGAGCACGATGACCACCTGCTCGTTCGCACCCGCGGTGCGCGCGACAGCGTCGAATGCGCGCTCGATATTCAGCTTTGTCGCCCGGCCGCGGTAAAGCGGAGACGTCGCCACGGAATCTTCGCCCAGCCAGGTGATGTTCGTCTCCGGCAAGCCAAAGCGGGAGCGACCAGCCTCGGCCAGCGCCTTGCTCCACTGCGCGAACGACTGTTTGTACTTCGGCTCACCGCCAAGACCACTGATGACGACGAGCCGCGTCTGCGCGTGCAGCGGGAACGCGCACAGCACGAGCGCCAGCACGAAGGGAAGAATGCTCACGCGAGTCCCCTGCGCTTGCGGTACAGCCACTCAGCCGACACGAGGCTGACGAGCAGGAGAAAGACGATTGGCATGTCCCACAGGTCCATCTCATTCACGACAGTCACTCCGCGCTTGCTCAGGGCGAGGTCGGCGGGCAGCGTCGAGACCGTGGAGGGCGTGTAGAACTTTCCACCGGTCTCCTCTGCGATGCGCTTGAGCAGGGAGGCACGCATGCCCGCGTCGAACATTTCGGTGCCGTGGTCGGCAGCGCGCACGAACGTTGAGTCGGACAACAGTTCACCGGCCTGCGTCGTTGCCCTGACCCGGATGGTATAGAGCCCGAGGCTGTCGGGAACGATGCGCGCGCGATACTCCCCATCGCGCTCCACGGCCCACTCGAGCGGGATATCGCGCGTCGCGCCATTCGGTGCGACCAGGGTGGCCACCACCACCGCGTCATTCAGGGCTGAGTGCGCGCTGTCGACGACCTCGGCGCGAAGGGTGATCGTCTGGCCCGGAGAAACCATGTCCGCGTCACGCGAGAGGGCGAGGCGACCGGGGGTTTCGCTGGTTGCCCACCGGAGCAACTGACGCCAGAAAGTTCGGTACGTGGGATCCTCAACCGCGACGTCCGCATGCATCTGCCACAGCCAGGAGTCCTGCACCGGCAACGCGATGGCGATCCCACGCCCGAACCGGTGGTAGACAAGCATCGGCTGCGTATAGGCGGCCGCGCCCGTTCCGGACGTCCCTGTCAGCAACGTCGCCGCTCCGGGCTTTACGCGGGTGATGCGGTTCACCGATGTCACGGGCACGGCCATGAGCGGCGACGGCCTGCCATCCTTGCCCGGTTGCGTCGACAGCTGCGTGACGGGATGCCCCGCGCCTGCTGGCGTCAGCCCGGTCCGAAGCTCCGCAAAGAACGAGTCCGCCGGCGTGCGTGCCTCGACGACCACCGGCATCACATCGGCGAGCGGAGTGCCCGCGTACCCGCCCTCAGAAAACGCATTCCGTCCGCCCAGCAGAAGCATGCCTCCTCCACGGACGCCGACGAAATCGGCGAGCATCTGCATCTGCTCGTGCGTAAAGAAACTCGCCTCGATGCTTCCGAGGATGACCGCGCGGTACCTGAACAGTTCTGCGCGCGTCTTCGGAAATCCATCGGACAGCTCCGCGCCTTCATCAACGTTGAGACGGAGAAACTTGTTGGCCGCTGTCCGCTGCAGGACAACCAGCTGAAGGCTCGAATCCGCCGCCACCGCCTCGCGCACGAAGCGCACTTCATATCGGGGCTCGCCCTCGACGTAGAGAATCTTGTCACGGCGGGCGAGCACGTTCAGCATCACGCGCCGCGCGTTGTTCTCCTCGACTTGCTCACCTTGCTGGCGCGGCACGCGGAACGTCAGGGTGCGCGGGCCGCGCGCAGAGACCGTCACGCGCACGCGCACCGGAGCATCGGTGCCGTCGGCGGGAAGCCGGACGTCCTCACGCGCGAGGACGCCGCCCTCGTCCTCGACGACGAGCGGCACGCTCGTCCCCGAGTAGCCTCGTTGGCGCACCACGACATCGGCGACGAACGCACTGCCCTCGACGAGGTGATCCGGCGCCGCGACCTCGCGGACTTCGACGTCGCGCTCCATGTGCTCGGCGCCTACGCCAACGGTGAACACCGGTACTCCCCGCGCGCGCAGTGCGAGCAGGCGCTCGCGGAACGGCGTGCTGGAATTGTCGGCGCCATCGGAGACGACGACGAGACCCGACAGGGGAACGGACTCGAGCTCCAGGCGCGCCTGCTCCATCGCGTCGCCGACGCGGCTCTGCGGAGACTCGAAGGTGAGCGTCGAGGCGTCGTCGATTCGCTCCAGCTTATCGCCAAAGCGGAACAGGCGGACCTGAAAACGACGACGCAGCTCCCTGAGCAACGCACTATCCGCGCTGATCAGGCCGCCCGCAACCTGCCCCCGTGTGCTGCCGCCGACGCTGGCATCGGCAACGCGCATGCTGCGCGAGTCATCAATGAGCACGCCAACGAAATTGCGTTGCGGAACCGCCTCGGAGAGCAGCAGCATCGGGCGGAAGAGACACGCCAGCAGCACCACAATTGATGCGGCCCGCAACGTGGCGAGCAGCAGTCGATCGCGGCGCGAGCTCTGGGCACCTACCCGGGAATAGGTGAGAAGCGCGGGTACGCCGACGATGGCCACGACGAGCAGGAGCAGCGTGAGCCGCCCGGGGACGCCGAAGGAAAAGTCACCGGCCTGGAAGACGGCGGGCCGGTACTTGAAGAGAAACTCGAAGATGCGATCGAGCACGACGGAGGGACGGGGCCGCGCGCGGGGCCTTTAGAAGACTACCTCGCGAACATGACAAACGTTGATTTGCGGCGCGCAGTTGGGCCAGAGGTCTCTTGGGTGAGAACACGCAAAACCGCCAATGGTTTCCCCGCCTCCATCTCCCGAACAGGCGCAGGCCGCCATTCAGGGCAGCACGAAATCGTGCTTCAGCAGCAAGGTGTTGCCCTGGAGCCGACGCGAGGCGGGAATCGTCGATCCCGGCGCGCTGGCTCCTCGCGCGTCGAGCCGGAGTTCACGCTCGCGAGGGACACCGCACACCCGGTACGTGCCATCGCCGTTCGTCACACCGTCGCGCGCCACAGCGCGATAGCTGATTTCCGAAACGTGGCGAGTGACCTGCTGCCAGGATACTCGAACCGTTGCGCCCGCGGCGGGCTGACCGTCTGCCCGGCGAACCATCCCATGGATGACGCCGATCCCCGCCTCATCTTCGGCCGTCGCACCGCGGCAGGCGCGAGCGACCGCCATCTGGGGGCGCGGCGCCACGAGCTCGAGCGGTGCCGGGTACCGGTCCAGCTCCACGTTGATCACCGCTTCCACCGGCGGAGCGCCAAGGGAGTCCAGGAGTGCGGTGCGCAAGTGCACGGTATGCCGGCCATCCACGAGCATCGGGAAAATGAAGTGACCCGATGAATCGGACGTGACGGCACGGTTGGCTCCGATGACTTCGA
>JBKJKH010000409.1:0-3159 GCA_046597595.1 Gemmatimonadaceae bacterium | reverse complement strand
ATTCCCGAATTCCACCGCTGCGGGCGGCTCGACGAACAGCGTGGCGCCGGTGGCCGAGGTGTCGTGCACGATGCCACCGACGCTCTTCTGGCCCTCACGCCGCACCGGGATGACATAACGGCCATTGCGCACCGTGACCGACATGTCCGGCACCTGGTGCTGCGCGTCGATCTTCGAGAGCGCGCGTTCGAGCAGGGCGACGAGCGTTGCGTGCGCACCGTGCAGTTCGCGCCGGAGCCTGCGCAGCGCGGGCGACGCCTCGTCCCTCACCGTGCCGTCAGGCGCGAGTGCCTTGAACAGGGCGTCTTCGAGCGCACGGTTGGCGACGAGCCGGCGGCGCAGCGCCTCGAGAACGGCCAGCGCGATGGCAGGGCGACGATCGTCGCTCAATGTCTCGGCGGTGCGGCGCGAGGATTGAAGCAACTCCGCTCCGCCCACGAGTTCCACGCCATTCCAGCTCGCGCCTTCGATGCGCAGCCTCGACAACGCCTCGCGCAAGTCGGGGGCACGCTCCGGCGCCCACCGGCCGTCCGCAGTGATGAGCGCCCGGCACGCCGACACGCGGGAGTGCTCACGCTCGATCCACGGACGGTCATCCGTGGGCGAGAGCGCGAGTACACGCTCGCGCCCCAGCGAGGAACCGGCGTAGCCGGCAACGACGTCGAGGACGCGAGCAAACTCGAGGACGCCCAGTGCGTGTGTGTTCATGACCTGCAATCCCGCGCCACGATCAGCGCTTCGCCAGCTCCTCACGCACGATGGCACTGATCTCACTGCCTTCGGCGCGCCCCTTGAAGCGCGGCGACACCGTGCTCATCACCACTCCGATGTTCGTGGCCCCACCGGCGATCGCCTCACGCACAGCCGCGCGAATCTCGTCAGGGTTTACCGCCGCGGGGAGATACTGCCCCAGCACCTTCTGCTGGCGCTCCTCCATGTCGGCCAGCTCGGTGCGGCCGCCTTTCCGGAACATCTCAGCCGACTCGCGCCGGCGTTTGATGCCGCGGCGCAGCACGTCGATGACATCCTCGTCCGTGAGATCCCGCTTGAGCTCGATCTCGCGGTTGCGTGCGTCGGCGATCGTCGTGGAGACGACGAGCGTGAGGTCCTTGTCATGCGCCTTGCGCGACGCGTTGAGATCACGTTGCAGGCGTTCCATCAGCTCTGAGGGCACCCTGAAAGCTAGTGCCGGCTCAGCCCGGCGGCCAAGACAGTTTTCGGCCACCCAGCACGTGCAGGTGGAGGTGAAAGACAGTCTGGCCCGCGTCCGCGTTCGTATTGATCACCGCCCGCCACCCTCGTTCGGCGAGCCCTTCCTGGCGCGCGACACGCGCCCCGAAGCGCAGCAACCCGCCCACGGAGGCCTCATCGTCGACTTCGTTCAACGATGCGACATGCGCGCGCGGAATGCACACCACGTGCGTGGGCGCCTGCGGCGAAATGTCGCGGAAGGCCATGAAGCGGTCGTCCTGCGCCACGACCGACGCGGGAACCTCTCCGGAGACGATCCGGCAGAACAGGCAAGTATCGGTCACGGAATCACTCACTCTCTCTCGTGGAAGCCAGCGCGGACCGCACCACTGCAAGCGCCGCGATACCGGCCGTCTCGAAGCGCAGCACCGTACCGGCCAGGGAAACCGCGCGAAAGCCAGCCGCCAACAACTGATCGCGCTCATCCTCTTCCATCCCGCCTTCGGGCCCGATCGCGATCGTCACGGGACCCGCCACCCGCTCGCGGAGCAACGGCGCGCCTCCCGCATCGAGCAGCAATCTCGTGCCCTCTTCTGGCGTCGCTGCAATCACGGTCGTGACGGTCGCGTCCGGGTACAGTAGCGGCATCCACGCGCCGCCGCTCTGCGCGAGCGCCGAGGCCATCCGCGCGCGCACCTTCGCGTGAAAGATCATTCCCTCCCCCCGTGGCGTCACGCTGCGCGAGCGGCGCCACAGCACGGGGCGCCAGCTCGCCGCCGCCAGCTCGGCGCTCTTTTCCGCGAGCCAGAGCATGCGATCCTTGTCCGCGATGGGGACAATGAGATGCACCGGTGGCGCGGCCGGCTCATGTGTCACCTCACCCGCTTCGACCAGCAGGTCACGCTTCGCGATGCGCACAATCCTTCCGATCGCACGTCCCCCGGCGCCATCGACGAGCTGCACCTGCGCGTGGATTTCAAGCCGCCGCACACGTGCATGATGCGCCGCATCTTCGCCGAGCGACAGCGTGCCCGGCTGCAGCGGATCGGCCGCGACAAACGTGGCTACACTCTCGCGATCGTGGCGCTCCACCACCCCTCCTCTTCGTCTTCGGCGACCAGCGTCCACCCGCTCGTCAACAGCGCCTCGCGCATGCGCGGCGCCTCGTCCACCAGAATGCCTCCGAGAATCGCGACACCATCGGGCGTGAGCGCAGGCGCCATCACAGGGAGCATCTCCAGCAACACGGAGGAGATGATGTTGGCCAGGATGATTCGCACTGGTGCCACGAGCGGCAACAGGATCGCGGCGTCACCCTCGATGACGCGCACCCGGTCCACGACTCCATTGCGCACGACGTTCTCCTCCGCGTTGCCGATGGCGTCAGGATCGAGTTCGATGGCGGCGACCATGCCCGCGCCGAGTTTCGCTGCGGCGATGGCGAGCACGGCCGACCCCGCGCCGAGATCCGCGACGCGATCACCAGCGCGGATCTGTGCCGCGAGTAGTCGCGTGACACCACGCGTCGTCGCGTGCTCTCCGGTCCCGAACGCCATCGCGGGATCGATGATGATCGTGCGCGCGGGATCGAGCTCCCCAACGAGCCACGGCGGCCCGATCGTGAGGGAGCCTACGACGTGCGCGCGCACTGTTCCGCGCCACTCGCTGGTGTAATCGCCAGGGTCTGTCTCTTCAATCGTCACTACCGCCGCGGGATCGGCGGCGTCCAGGAGCCGCCTCACGACTGCCGCGTCGGACCCGGCGGGAAGATGTGTCACAAGATCGGCGCCGTCTTCCAGCAGGCCGCCACTCCCCGCCTCGAAGAGTGCCGCCGCCGCCGCGTCACGCCGGTCGGCCGACGGACGCACGCGCACGGCAAGCCAACGCCCGCCGGTATCGCGCCTCACGCGCCGAGGACTTCCTTCATCTTCGACCAGAACCCGCGCGGCTGATCCTGCGACGGAGTGG
>JBKJKH010000405.1:0-7703 GCA_046597595.1 Gemmatimonadaceae bacterium | reverse complement strand
CGGCGGGGGTGGCGGCCTGGACGTGCGGCCGCATCATGGCAGGGACCGGTCAAGTCATCATCAACCAGGAGAACGTTTCATGAGCATGTCCAGAAGTCTGTCCCTCGGTGTCGGGCTTTCGCTCGTCGCGAGTACGGTGACCGTGGCGCAAGCCCCTTCACAGGCCGAACTCGCGCCCGATTGCAAGTACACCGCCACGACCGTGCCTAACCAGAGCCAGATCACGTCGGACGCATGCCAGAAGATCAGCGACTTCGCCGCGTTCTTCGCGCCGATTCTCGGGACCTCGCTGGTAGGCGGCAACGCGACCCTCGGGCAGGGCGGTACGCTCGGCGGTCTGGGTCATTTTTCGATCGGCCTGCGTGCGAACGTGATGACGTCCGGCACTCTTCCGAATCTCCGGAATACGCCGATCGTGGCGACTGGCGCGCAGCGCAGCACGATCGACGTCTCGAACCAGGTTGTCGGACTTCCTGCAGTGGATGCCGCCATTGGCCTCTTCCGCGGATTTCCGCTGGGCGTGACGAATGTCGGCGGCATCGACTTGCTGCTCAGCGCGACCTACATCCCGGAACTCACCGCGACCGAAGCGAGTATCACGGTGCCCGACGGCTCGTTGAAGGTCGGATACGGCGCGCGCATCGGCCTGCTGCAGGAGTCGCTGCTCGTTCCGGGCGTCGGCGTGTCCTTCCTGAAACGCGACCTCCCCTCGACGACGATCGCAACTGCAAGCGGCGATGACCAACTCGAGATTCGCCAGCTGAAGACCGAGACCACCGCGTGGCGTGTCACGGCGAGCAAGAGCCTGCTGCTGTTCGGGCTTGCAGCGGGAGTAGGACAGGACAGCTACAAGACGAGCACCCAGTTGTTCGTGAACGTGAACCAGACCATCGGCGCAACACCCCTCTCGGGCAGCAAGACGATCGACTTCAAGCAGGACCTGAAGCGGACGAATTACTTCCTCGATGCCTCCATCAACCTGCTCATCCTCAAGTTGACCGCGGAAGTGGGCAAGGTATCCGGCGGCGACATCACGACCGTGAATATTTTCAAGGGGAAGGAAGCGGACGCCTCGCGCATGTATTTCTCCGCTGGCGCACGCATCGGATTCTGATCGCGTGACGAGCAGCGAGCGTCCGACCGGAGCGCGCGACAACGCGTTCATGCGCCGGGCGCTCGTCCTCGCACGAAAAGGCTGGGGACGCACCGCGCCGAACCCGATGGTCGGCGCCGTCGTCGTCCGTGATGGCGAGATCGTCGGCGAAGGATGGCATGCCGAGTACGGTGCCGAGCACGCCGAGCCGGCGGCGCTGCGCGCGGCGGGCGACCTGGCGCGCGGCGCCACGCTCTACGTCTCGCTTGAACCATGCGCGCACCAAGGCAAGACACCGCCGTGTGTGGATGCCGTGGTCGCCGCTGGCGTACGCCGGGTGGTTGTCGCGACGCGGGACTCCAATCCCCTCGCGACAGGAGGTATCGCCCGGTTGGTGGCCGCCGGCATTGCGACGACCGTCGGCGTGGAGGAAGACGCAGCACGTGAATTGAATGCGCCCTTTTTCCATGCGCTCAACACCGACCGTCCGTTTGTCCGCCTCAAGCTCGCCCTGTCGCTCGACGGTGCCGTCGCCGATGCGGCGCGCGCGCGGGGCTGGCTCACCGGACCAGGAGCCCGGCGCCACGTGCACCGGATGCGAGCGGACAGTGATGCGGTCGCCGTGGGCATTGGGACGGTGCTGACCGACGATCCCGCACTCACGGTGCGCGGCGTCGCACCGCCGCGCGTTCCGCCAACGCGTGTAGTGTTCGACCGTCGAGCGCGCCTGCCGATCACGTCACAGCTCGTGCGCGCCGCGCGCAGCACGCCGGTCATCCTGGTGACGGCGACTCCCGCGCCGGCTTCCGTGCGCGCGCTCGAGGCGGCGGGAGTCACGGTGTTGCCCGCGACTTCACTTCACGATGCGCTCCGGCAACTGCGGCGCCTCGGCACCCGGTCGCTGTTTGTTGAAGGGGGTGCGGCCATTGCCGGTGCGCTGCTCGACGATTCCCTGGTGGATCGCCTCATCATCTTCCGGGCACCCATCGTGCTCGGGGCGGGTGCACTCTCCGCCTTCGCGAGCGCCGCTCCCGCCGCCCTTGCCACGGCGCGACGCTGGCGCGTCGTGGAACAGCGTCTACTCGACGACGACACACTCACCATTTACGCCCCGCCTCCCGGCTGATGTTCACCGGTCTTGTCACTGATGTCGGTACGATCGAGCGCGTGGACCAGACGGACGCCGGCAGGGAGTTCCTCGTGCGATGCGCCTACGAGGACATCGTGAATGGCGAAAGCATCGCACTCGATGGCGTGTGCCTGACAGTGCGTGAGCAGTCTGCGGGCCGATTCGCAGTGGCTGCCGTCGAAACGACCTTGTCGCGCACGACCCTTGGCGTATGGGAACAGGGGCGACGCGTGAATCTGGAGCGCGCGATGCGCGCTGGCGACCGGCTTGGTGGCCATATCGTACAGGGGCACGTCGATGCGGTGGGCGTGGTGGAGCAGGTCGCTCGCGCTGGCGATGCTACCCTGGTCGACGTGACAGTGCCTGACGAGATCGCGCGCCTCCTCATTCCGCACGGCTCCATCACCGTGGATGGCGTGAGTCTCACCGTCAACGCGCTTCCGGGCCCGCGGGTGCTGCAGCTGTCGATCATCGACTACACGCTTCGCCAGACGAACCTTGCTGATCGGCGGGCGCGTGATCGCGTCAATCTGGAGGGGGATGTGATCGGGAAATACGTGCAGAAGCTGCTGCACCCCTACCTGGGCTGACCCCACATCGCTACATCGCTACATCGCTACATCGCCACAGCGCCACGTCTGCCTTTGGCCGCCCCGGCGCGCTAGCTTTCCCCCATGCCATTCGGGACCGTAGAACAGGCCCTCGCCGACATCCACGCCGGTAAGTTCGTCGTTGTCGCCGATGACGAGGATCGCGAGAACGAAGGCGACCTCGTGTGCGCCGCTCAGCTCGTCACGCCGGAGATGGTCAACTTCATGATCCGGAAGGCGGGCGGGATGATTTGTCTCGCGCTGACCGGCGAGCGGGTCGACCAGCTCGGCCTCCAGCCGCAGGGTGATGAGAACACGGAGGCGATGCGGACGGCGTTTACGGTGAGCATCGACGCCGCACCGCGATTCGGGGTGTCCACCGGGATCAGCGCGCACGATCGCGCGACGACGATTCGGGTAGCGGTCGATCCCGCCACTGTCCGCCAGGACCTGCGCCGGCCCGGCCACATCCATCCGCTTCGCGCGCGCGATGGCGGGGTCCTCCAGCGCGTCGGGCACACGGAAGCTGCGGTCGACATGGCGCGTCTCGCGGGGCTCGTGCCGGCTGGCGTGATCTGTGAGATCCTCAACGACGATGGGTCAACGGCGAAGCGCCCGCAGCTCGAGCAGTTCGCGGCAGATCACGAGCTCACCTTCATCACGGTTGCGCAGCTTGTCGCCCACCGCCTGAAGCATGAGCGGCTCGTGCACCGGATCGCGGAGGCGCGGCTTCCCACGGATTTCGGTGAGTTTCGGATCGTGGGTTACCGGAACGACGTGGATCATCACGAGCACGTGGCGCTCGTGTTCGGGGAGGTGGGTGGAGGCGAGGAAGTGCTGGTGCGCATGCACTCGAAGTGCCTCACCGGCGATGTCTTCCACTCGATGCGCTGTGATTGTGGCTGGCAGCTGCACAGCGCGATGGAGATGATCGCCAATGCGGGGCGCGGCGTCATTGTGTACCTGGACCAGGAAGGGCGGGGAATCGGCCTCCTGCACAAGCTGCGTGCCTACGAACTTCAGGACGGTGGCGCGGATACCGTCGAGGACAACGAGCAACTCGGTTTCAAGCCGGACCTGCGCAATTACGGCATTGGTGCGCAGATTCTCCTGGATCTCGGCCTGCATTCCATCCGCGTCCTGACCAACAATCCGCGGAAGCTGGTGGGTCTCGAAGGCTATGGGCTGCGTGTGGTCGAAGGCGTCCGCATCGTCGCTCCGGAAACGCACGAGAACGCGGGCTACATCGAGACGAAGCGCGCGAAGCTCGGCCACTTGCGCGCGATCTAGCGCATGCCGGAGTATCACGGCACGCCCTCGGCGGCCGGCCGCCGCATCTGCATCGTCGTCAGCCGCTTCAACGAGGAGATCACCCAGAAGCTCGTGGACGGGGCGATGGACGCAGTCCTGCGCCATGGCGGGGCGCTGGATGATGTCGACGTGCTCTGGGTCGCCGGCGCGTGGGAGTTGCCGCTGGCGGCGCGAAAGGCGATGGCGTCTGACCGGTACAGCGCGGTTGTCGCGCTCGGTGCAGTCGTTCGCGGTGATACCCCGCATTTCGAGTTTGTCGCCGGAGAATCGTCACGCGCGCTGATGCAGGCCAGTGTCGATTTCGATGTCCCGCTCGGCTTCGGCCTGTTGACGTGCGACACCATGGAACAAGCCGCGGCGCGCGCCGGTGGCGAGCATGGCAACAAGGGGTGGGACGCCGTTTTGGCGGTACTCGAGCTCACGGACCTCGTCGAGAGACTGGATGCCGCCGACTCCGCGTAAGCGCGAACGCGAATTGACGCGCGGGCGCGTGCGTGCGCTGCAGGCGCTGTATGCCTGGGACGCACGCCACGACCAGGCGCTGCCGAGCGTCGCGGCCCGCGTCTGGGACGATCTTGCCGTGGAGCCTGATGTGCGGCAGCGGGCGAGTGCGATCATCAACGAGCTGGCGAGTGCGAGCGAAGAGATCGACCGGCAACTCACCGACGTCACGACTAATTGGCGCCTCGAGCGCCTTGGTGCGGTGGAGCGCTGCCTGCTCCGCCTTGGCGCCGCCGAACTGCGGATTGGCGAGACACCGCCGCGGGTCGTGCTTCAGGAGTCGGTGCGGCTTGCCGAGCGATTCGGCTCGGAGCACGCCGCCAAATTCGTGAACGGGGTGCTGGATTCCCTGGCACGGCGCATGGGAAAGCTGTGAAGCGTTAGCCGCGCGTGCGCCTTCTTCTGGTGAACTGGCAGGATCTCGAGAACCCGCAATCGGGTGGCGCCGAGATCCACCTGCATGAAATCTTCGGCCGTCTCGCGGCACGCGGCCATGAGGTTGCCCTGCTGTGCGGCGGATGGCCGGGGTGCGCGCCCCGCGCGCACATCAACGGGGTCGATGTCTGGCGCGTCGGCACCCGCCTGTCATTTCCTTTTCTCGCCTACCGCTTTTACAAGCGGCACATCGCACCGCTCCGGCACGACCTGCTCATCGAGGACATCAATAAGGTTCCGCTCTACACGAAGCGATGGGGCGCGAAGCGCGCGGCGGCCCTCGTGCCGCACCTGTTCGGCGATACGGCGTTTCAGGAGCTCCCTGTTCCGCTGGCCGCCGCGGTGTGGCTGGCGGAGAAGCCATTGTCCCGCGCGTATCGCGGCGTGCCGTTCGAGGCCATTTCGGAAAGCACGGCGGACGACCTCGTACGGCGGGGGATCCGCCGTGACCTCGTGCAGGTGATCTACCCGGGGATTGATACGCAGCACTACACGCCCAGTCCCAGTGGCCGGGCACCGGTGCCGGTGTTTGCGTATCTCGGGCGACTCAAGCGGTACAAGCGTGTGGACCTCGTCATCCGCGGATTTGCGAGGCTGGCTGACCCACGGGCCACGCTCGAGATCGCCGGCGTGGGAGATTACCGTCCGGCGCTCGAGGAGTTGGTCGCCTCGCTTGACCTTGGCGGTCGGGTGAAGTTTCTTGGGCGCGTGGATGAGGCGGGAAAGCTCGCCCTCCTGCGGCGGGCATGGGCGCTTGCGCTCGCGTCGCCCAAAGAGGGATGGGGGATCACCAACCTCGAAGCGGCGGCGTGCGCGACGCCGGTGGTCGCATCGGATTCGCCGGGAATCCGGGAATCGGTGCGGCATGGCGAAACCGGATTTCTCGTCCCTCACGGTGATGTGGACGCGATCGCCACGGCATTCAGGCGCATTGCAGAGGAACGTGCGCTCGTGACCACGCTGGGCACGCGCGCACGGTCGTTCGCCGAGTCGTTCACATGGGAGCGGTCCGCTGAGCAAACCGAGCAGCACCTCGCCGGCATTATCGGCACCGGAGTGAGATGACGACCCCGAAAACGCGAACGCTCACGGTCGCGGAGATGATCGAGAAGCTGCGCGAGCCGCTGCATCTCGACGTGCTCGGCAGCCCGCTGGGCCTCGAGCGTATCCTCACCAACCCGGAGGCGGCGAGCCCCGGCCTGGTGCTGGCCGGCTATGTCGGTCGCTTCATTGCGAACCGCGTGCAGGTCATGGGTGAGACCGAGATTTCGTATCTCGGCACGTTGCCGACCGACCTGCGCAAGCAGATTCTCGACAAGTATTTTTCGTATCCGATCCCTGTGGTGTTTGTGACGAAGGGATTGATGCTTCCGCCGGAGATCTGCGCCTGTGCCGAGAAGCACGGGGTGTCGGTGCTTCGGTCGACGCTCAAGACGGCGGACTTCTATCGGCGGCTGAACGCATTTCTCGAGAGCGAATTCGCGCCGACGATCACGCTGCATGGATCGCTGGCCGACGTCTTCGGAGTCGGCCTGTTCTTCACGGGAAAAAGCGGCATCGGCAAGTCCGAATGCGTGCTCGACCTCGTCGAACGTGGTCATCGTCTCGTCGCCGACGATCTCGTGTTCGTCGCGCGACGCGGCAGTGACATCCTCATCGCACGTGGCCATGAGCACCAGCGCCACACCATGGAGATCCGCGGTGTCGGGCTCATCGATATTCCCGCGCTTTTCGGCATCCGGTCCGTCCGCCAGCAGAAGCGCATCGAGGTTGTGGTGCAGCTCGAGGAGTGGGATCCTGCCGCTCACGTGGATCGCACGGGCCTCGACCGGGAAACGACGCGCGTGCTCGACGTGGATATCCCGCTCGTGCGCGTGCCGCTCAATCCCGGGAAGAACATCACCGTGATCGCGGAAGTCATCGCCATGAGTCATCTGCTGCGGTATAGCGGAGTCGATACCGCAGAAGCATTCAATCAGCGGCTGATCATGCGGATGCGCGCGGCCACCAAGGGCGCCGGGCGGAATGATGGCGAGCGCGCAGCGGAGCGCGCGATGGACGAAGTGCGTCAGTACCTCCAGGAAGATGACGAATAGCGCGGCGGGGACTGGCGACGGCGCTCCCCGTGCGGTCGTTGCAGGCCACGGCGACTTTGCCGCGGGCCTCGTGTCCGCCGTTGCACAGATCACTGGTCGAGGGGAGTGCTTCGTCGTGGTGTCCAACCGTGACCGTGGCGCCCCCGAGATCGAGGCGGCCCTCCTCGAGGCGGTCGAGCGGGAGGGGGCACGAATCATCTTCACGGATCTTCCCGCGGGCAGCTGCACGATTGCTGCGCGCCGGGTAATGCGAAACCGGCCGGACGTCGCGCTGGTAACCGGGGCCAACCTTGCCGCGCTGCTCGATTTCGTATTCCAGTCCGGATCGAGCCCGGCCCAGACGGCAAACCACGCCGTGGAGAAAGGCCGGGCGGCGATGCAGTCGCACGGAGGCACCGGTTGAGCATCGCCCTGTATCGGATTGATGACCGGCTCATTCACGGGCAGGTCGTCGTGGGATGGGGGCAGCCGCTGAACCTCCGCTACATCGTGCTTGTGGATGACGTGGTCGCGTCGAGTGAGTGGGAGCAGGAGCTCTACCGGATGGG
>JBKJKH010000373.1:0-2625 GCA_046597595.1 Gemmatimonadaceae bacterium | reverse complement strand
CCGCCTGCAGCGAGCGGCGAAAACTCGCCTTGTGGAGCCGACGGCCGAGCAGCAGCTCATACATCTGCTGGAGATCGCTGAGGGTAAAGACGGGCGGCAGCAGGCGGAACGCTATCGGGGCGTAGTCCAGGCGCACCCGCACCGTCTCCATGCCCTCGCGCGCCATTTCCTTCTGTCGTGGGGCCAAGGGTGGTAAGTCCGACGCCACGACCCAATTCGCGGTTTCCGCGTCCGCCAGCACCAGGGCCTCGCTGGGAAGCACGCCGACGAATGCGACCGAGAGTGGGCACTCGGATGGGTGACGGCGGCTGTCGCCGAAAGCCCCGACCTGCTCGAACCACGCGGGTTCCGCGCCCGCCACAGCGCGTGCGAGCTTGAGAGCGCTGGCGCGCAGGGGATCGTCTTGCGCCGGGACGTCGTAGGGCAGCGTCCAGCGCGCGCGCGCGCCTTCCCCTCCTCGCCGGAGCAGCACTGCCAGCTCATCACCCGATGGGGCCAGCAGGACTACGTCGAGAGAAAAAGCGGCGCGACCGCGCGCGCCCACTGGATGGGACCGACCCCGAACGGGCATGACGCGCGAATTAGTACCAACTTTACACTAAAGTCAAGACTGGCGCCGCGCGATTATGACCAACTTGACACTAATGCCCGCCATGCCGGACGCCCGACACCTCGTGATTGCAATCCAGCGAGGTCGGCCGAGGCCCTCAGGGCATGATCGCAGTGGGGCGCGTGAGCCCCGCCCCGAGGGGCGCATACGGAGGAATGCTCGTCGGCAACCGGCCGCCGATCCCGATTGCGCCGGAAAGCGCCTGCGCCGCCGCTTGCTGCGACGCGGGGGATGGGCCCCAGGCAACCAGATACGCCGGAATCCCGGGGATGTCCATCAGCAGGTACGGATTGCCAAAGGCGACGACGATCGGCCGACGGCCTCGCGCCAGCAATGCCTGCACGAGATCCACGAGCCCCCGCGGGGCGGTCGCGGTCGCTGTCGCGCTCGTGATGTTGAGATACGACGAGACCACGATCGCGTCGGCGGTGTCGGCCCCGCGAAGCAGACGATCGAGCGATGTCCCCGCGACATTCCCTGCAGCACCCGTCGCCGCGGCGACGACGCGCGTGATGTCGAGGGCGACCGCGTCGTTCACGAGTTCGGTCTGAAGATTCGGGAACGCGGCGCGCATGGCCGTGTTGAACGTCACGCCAGCGCCCAAGTCAGTGCGGCCGGCCACCGTGATCGAGAGCACCTTGCCTCGCGCACGATTGAGTGGCACCAACGAGAGTGAATCGCGCACCAGCGTGAGCGCGCGCTCAGCGATCCGCTTCGCGAGTGCGACGTGCGCGCTATCCCCCACAACACGGTGCACCGCCTCGAGATCCGTCAACCGCTGACGGTCCAGGCCAAGCCGCTGCTTGTACTCGAGCAACCTGCGCACCGACGCATCGAGCCGCGATTCCGGATACCGGCCTTCGCGCACGCCTGCGACCACGGCGTCGATCGTTCCGGGAATGTCCGCAGGCATGAGCAGCACGTCGTTGCCCGCGATGACCGCCAGCTTCATCACCTCGGCCGCTCCGATTTTGGCGAGCACACCCTGCATGTCCATGGCATCAGTGATCAACAAGCCGTTGAACCCCATGTCCCGGCGCAGCAGGTCGGTCATCACCTTCGACGAAAGTGTTGCAGGCACGCCGGACGCATCGAGCGCCGGCACGTCGCAATGGCACGTCATGATCGCCTTCATCCCCGCGCTGACGGCCGCCCGAAAGGGCACGAGTTCGACGGAATCGAGGCGCGCGCGACTGCCGGGCACCCGGGCGAGTGCAAGATGCGAATTGACATCGGTATCGCCGTGCCCGGGGAAATGTTTCCCCGTCGAAAGCATGCCATGTTCGTCGATGCCGCGTACGTACGCACGTCCCAGCGCTGCGTCGAGGAGTGGATCCTCGCCGAACGAACGCGCGCCGATGACAGGATTCGCCGGATTGTTGTTGACGTCGAGCACCGGCGCAAAGGCCATGTGCACACCGAGCGCGCGGCCTTCCACCGCGGTGACGCGACCCTGCTCGTACGCCAGCGATGTATCGCGCGCCGCGCCAAGCGCCATCTGGGACGGAAATACCGTCGCACCGCCCAGGTCGATGGCGTTAGGCAGAAAATACCCTCCGCGAACGCGAAACCCCGCCCCCGTCTCGTAATCCGCGCCCACGAGCAGTGGCACGCGGCTCTTCCGCTGCAGCGCGTTCAGCTTGTAGGCAATCTCGGTCGGCGAGCCAACAGAGATGATGAGCCCCCCGATGTGATCCTCGGTCACATAACGCTCGAACCGCCTCCACGTCGCCGACCCCTCGGGCACGTAGTCGCCAAGCATCCACGGCCAGACCATTTGTGCCGCCTTGTCACGCACGGTCATCGTGGCAAGGACGGAATCGATCCAGTCCCGTTGCGTGCCCGTGGCGACGCGCGTTGGCGCTCCACCTGACGCCGGACTCGGCGCGGGCGTGGCCGGTACCGTCGCTGTACTGGTGCACGCGCTGGCTGCGACCAGCAGCGCCAGCGTGAAGCGCGCGCGGTGATTCACCATTCGACAGTTCCCTGCTTCGAGGTATCGACCTCTTCCTTTT
>JBKJKH010000224.1:0-2944 GCA_046597595.1 Gemmatimonadaceae bacterium | reverse complement strand
TGCCGTTCGAGCTCGCGCTGCTCTTCGCCGCCGATGCCACGCCGAATCTCGTTTTCGTCATCCTGTTCGGTGTCCTGATCACTCCGCCCTTCATGGCCGCGTTTGCCGCCGCGACGGTCAGCAAGGCGAATCCCCACGCGAGCGATTCGTACGGCATGTCGCCGTTCATTGCCACGCGGCCGCTGACCAGCGCCGCGCTCATCGGGGCGAAGCTGAAGATGGCGACACTCAGCACGCTCGCCGCGTGGCTGCTCGTTCTCGTCGCGATCCCGACAGCGCTCATGCTGTCGGACACGTGGCCCGTGGCGACAGAGCGCGCACGCCGGCTGACCGAGATTGTTGGTGTTCCCCGGGCGACCGTGTTCGTGGTACTCCTCGTCGCGTGGTTCATCGCCGCGACGTGGAAGCAGCTCGTCCAGAGCCTCTATGTCGGCTTGACTGGTCGCGACTGGGTCATCAGGGTGAACACTGTTGTCCTGCTCTCGTTCCTCCTTCTCATTGGGCCGATCGTCGTGTGGATATTGGAGGACCGAAGCGTGCAACGCGTATTGTGGAACGGGCTGCCCTTGATTCTCGGGGTGTTGATGTGCGTCAAGATGTCGGTCGCGGCATGGATTGCCATTCGCTTGTATCACAGCCGCCTTGTCAGCGACCTGACGCTCGTCACAGCCGCGGGGGGCTGGATGGTGGCCGTACTCGTGCTGTACGGGTTGCTGGCATGGCTTGTCCCTATGCCGTTCCCGCGCTACTTCCTCGCACTTGTGGCAACACTGGCAATCCCCCTGGCTCGAGTCTCCGCGGCGCCGCTGGCGCTCGCCTCGAATCGGCACCGGTCATGAAGCGCAGGGGAATGGTCCTCGCTGCGGTGCTGGCGCTCATCAGCGTTCCGGTGGTTCTGGTCATAGTCGAGGCCGTGTCGTTCCACGTGCAGAACCGGAGCAACGGATTCATGCTGTCGTCGGGGCAGAAGCGCGAGTATCTGCTCCATGTCCCGGAGAGCTACAACCGCACGCGGCCAACGCCACTCGTCATCAGCATGCATGGCGCGTCGCTGTGGGGCGCTGCGCAAAGGGACATCAGTCAGTGGAACAAGGTGGCCGACGCGAATGGGTTCATCGTCGTCTACCCGTCAGGAAGACAGGGCGTTGGGCCGAGGGCTTGGCGCGTCAACGACCCGGCATTGAGGGATGTCAAATTCATCGCGGCGTTGATCGACACACTGAAGGCGACATACAACATCGACGCCACGAGGATTTACGCCGACGGACTCTCCAACGGCGGAGGGATGGCGTTTGTGCTTTCATGCACGCTGTCTGACCGGATCGCCGCAGTAGGATTGGTAGGGGCTGCGCACCTGACCTCGTGGCGCTGGTGCACGGACCAGCGAGCGGTGCCGATGATCGCGATGCATGGAACCGCCGATTCAGCGGCCCCGTACCTCGGGGGAAAATCGTGGGTAGCCGGCAGGCCGTTGCCGAGCATCCCGGCCTGGACGGCGTCCTGGGCTCGCAGAAACCAGTGCGATGCGAAGCCAGTCGAATCCGTGGTGGCTGCGGACGTCACGCGCATTGCGTATACCCACTGCAGAGATGATGCATCCGTGGTGCTCTTCCGGATCGAGGGAGGAGGCCATACATGGCCCGGCGGTGGAGCGATGCCCGAATGGTTTGCCGGGAGGACGAGCAACAGCATCGATGCCTCGCGCCAGATGTGGGCATTCTTTCGCGCCCATCCGCTGACGAGGCTGCGCGACACCACGCTTCTCTCTCCAGGATGACACATGCGGATCGCATTGAATATCTCGGGCGCCCTCCTGCTGGTCCTCGGTTGTGTCTGGTTCCTTCAGGGAATCAACCTGCTTCCGGGAAGCTTCATGACCGGGCAGGCGCAGTGGGCCGTGTACGGCGCCATCGCAGTCGTTGCGGGCATCGGACTGCTGATCGCGGCGAAGCGTACGAAACGCTGAGTCAGGCTTTCCGCCCCAGCGCGCCGCCCATCATTCCCGCCAGGTCGTCGATTACGGACCCATTGCGATTGCGGTCCAGCATCGAGCCCAGGATACCGCCGAGCACGGTGTCTCCTCCTTGCGTCCCACCTGAAGGTGTTTCGCCGCCGGCGCCAGCACCCGCAGCCGCGCTCTTCGACCGGCGGGCGAGCGCGCCCATTACGATCGCCGCGACAACAGGAAGCATTTTCTGAAGGATCGCCGGATCAATGCCGGTTTTCTGTGCCGCGCCCGCAGCGACTTTGCGACTCACGTCCTTGCTCCCGAACGTGTGCCCGAGGATCGCATTGCCATCCAGGGTCGTCGCCGGATCAGCGAGCACTGCGGGCTGCGTGATGTAGGTCTCGTGGGTGCCATTCGCGAGCGCGGCCGCCAGACCAGCTTCGCCGGCGTTGGTGGTCACCTCGCGCTGCAAGCCTGCGGTCACCAGCGGCAGGAGCGCGGTCATCGCCGCTTTCGCCTGCTCCGGTGGGAGTCCAAACTGGGTCGCGATCTGCTGAACCGCTGCGCCGTCAGTGACATTGACCATGTCGAGAATGTTCATCGTGACTCCATCATGCAGGTTGCGGGATTGTCGCTGTAGCGGGGTCAGGCGCGGTTCCCACATCCCTCGACGCATGGTCCAAGCCATGAGGTCTGAGCCAACAGGAAAAATGGGCACATCGTGATTATCACCCCAGCGGTCGACGCGGAAAGTATCGCCGCGGTCCGTGCGCTCTTCCTCGAGTATGCGGCGTCGCTCGATGTCGACCTGGAGTATCAGGGCTTTCCCGCTGAAGTCGCTTCCCTGCCCGGCGAGTACGCGCCGCCGCGGGGGTGCCTGCTCCTCGCACGCGACGGTGACCATGCGCTTGCGTGCGCCGGCGTGAGGCCGCTAGACGACGATGTCTGCGAGATCAAACGGCTCTACGTCACGCCGCAGGCCCGCGGGTCCGGGCT
>JBKJKH010000208.1:0-4697 GCA_046597595.1 Gemmatimonadaceae bacterium | reverse complement strand
CGGCCAGGTCAGTGTTTGGCTGGAGCGATTCGTTCATTTCCGCGTATTCGAGTTTCTTCGGTTGCTCGCCGCCCGGCTAGTGTCTGAGGAGTATCTCCCTGGCCGCGCGGGCGCCAGCGCCCCCCGCGGTCCCCCCTCCGGGATGCGTGCCCGAACCGCACATGAACAAACCGGTGATCGGCGTTCGGTATCGGCTCGCCGCGGCAATCGGCCGCATGAAGAGGATCTGGTCCAGCATCAACTCCCCGTGAGACGCATTGCCCTCTGGCAATGCAAATGACTGCTCGAGGTCGAGCGGTGTGACGACCTGGCGGCGCAATACGGTGCTGCTGATGCCCGGCGCGTGCGCCTCCAGCGTCGCCATCACACGATCGCCGAGTGTGCTCCGTGCCGCCTCGTCCCACTCCCCGTCGCGCAAGCGATAGGGCGCGTACTGCACGTGTACGGACATCACGTGCTTGCCTGCAGGTACAAGCGCGGGATCCGCCACCGACGGAATGCGGATATCAAGGTAGGGATGCGTGGACATCCGGCCATACTTCGCATCATCGTACGCGCGCTCGAGATAGTCGAGACTCGGCGCCACGGAAATCGCGCCGCGCAGCTGCGCATCGTCCGTCACGCCAGTGAAGTGTGGCTTTGTGTCAAGCGCCAGGTTGACCTTGGCCCACGCTCCGCGATACCGGATGTTGCGGACCGCCGCCACGATCTCCGGATCCAGGCGTGTCGGATCGCACAGTCGCATGAATGTCTGCCGCGGATCAGCGCTCGACACGACCTGTGTGCACGCGATCGCGTCACCCGACGCGAGGTCGACACCCGCGACGCCTCCTGCACTCATCCGGATACGCGTCACGTCGGCGCCAGTGCGAACCTCGACACCTGCTGCGCGCGCGGCCGCAGCGAGTGCGCTGGCCAGCGCGCCTGTTCCTCCACGAATGGCAGGTGCAGACCGCAGCGCGCCACGCGGCCGGCCGACCTGATGGTGAAGCAGGACGAACGCGGTGCCTCCGGAGCGCGGCCCCTGACAGATATGCGTCACCGCCTGCGCGCCGACCGCGCCCTTGAGCGCATCACTCGTGAACCAGTCATCGAGCAACTCGGATGCAGCCATCGGCAGCGTGCGCAGCAGTTCGACCATGCGCGCCTTGCCCAGCTTCCGCAGGCGGCGGCCGAGTCCGAGCATCGCGACGTGTTCTGCGATGGTATTGGCGTCGATTCGAGGCGGGTTGGCGTCGTACAGGGCCTCGAGGAAGCCCGCCAGGTCACCGACCATTGTGGTGAACTCGGGCCATCGCTGCGCGTCCGCGGGAGAGAAGCGCCGCAGTGCGTCGGCCGCGCGCGACGGGTCCGCGTCGAGATAGAGATTGTCTCCCCCCGGCGCGAGCGCCAGCGTGCCGCTCGTTCCCTGTACGAACTGCAGACCGTGCTTTTCGAGATCGAGATCCTTCACGATCCGCGGCGACAGAAATCCTGCATCGTGCAAACAGGTATCGACACGGAAACCGGGAAGAATCTCTTCGGTGACGTGCGACCCACCAGGCACAGCGCGTCGCTCGAGCACCAGGACCTTGCGCCCTGCCTTTCCGAGGTACGTCGCGGCGACGAGCCCGTTCACGCCCCCGCCAATGACGACGACATCGTGGCTCATTGGCGCGCTCCGAGGATCTCGAGCGCCGCGAGACGACCCGACGCGCCCATGATCCCACCGCCGGGATGGGTGCCTGCGCCGCACTGGTAGTAGCCACGCACAGGCGTCGTATACCGCGACCACGCGGGTGACGGGCGGAAGAAGAACAGCTGCTGCAGGGCAAGCTCGCCGGCGAAGATATTCCCCTCGGTGAGGCCGGTGACGCGCTCGATGTCGGCCGGCGTGATCACCTGCCGATGCAGGATCGCCGACTTGATATTCGGTGCGAACTGCGCGAGCGTGTCGATGACCGCATCTCCGAACGCCTCACGCTTCGCGTCCGTCCATCCGCCCGTGACGTTGAACGGTGCGTACTGCACGAAGATCGACATCACGTGCTTTCCCGGCGGCGCCATTGATGGATCGATCATCGATGGAATGACAATGTCCATGTACGGGCGCCGCGAGAAGTCACCGTACTTCGCGTCGTCGTACGCGCGCTCCACATAGTCCATGCTCGGACTGATGGACATCGCGCCGCGGAGATGCGGCCCGTTTCCGGGCAGGCACGTGAAGTTCGGCAGCTCGCTCAGCGCGAGATTCACCTTGCCGGACGAGCCGCGGAACTTGTACTTCCGGATCGTCTCGACCAGGTCGTCGGGCAGGTCGTTCGGTTCGAGCAGCTGAAGGAATGTGCGGCGCGGGTCGAGCCCCGAGACGACGATGTCGGCGCGCAACTCGTCGCCGTTCTCGAGCACCACACCCGTCGTCTTGCCACCCTTCACCAGCACCCGCGCGACGGAGGCATTGGTGCGAATTTCGGCGCCAAAACTTCGCGCGGCGCTCGCGATGGACTCGCTGACCGAACCGGTGCCTCCCTTTGCGAATCCCCACGCGCGGAAGACACCGTCGAGGTCGCCCATATAATGATGGAGGAGGACGTACGCCGTTCCGGGCGAGCGCGGTCCGAGGAACGTGCCGATGATGCCGCTGGCGGACTTCGTGGCCTTGAGCGCGTCGGTCTCGAACCATTCGTCGAGAAAGTCGGCCGCACTCATCGTCATCAGTTTATGGAGGGCGTGAAATTTCTCGGCGCCTAACGAGCGCATGTGGAGCCCCAGCTTGAGCATGCCGCGCAGGTCGCCCGGGCTCAGCGATGTTGGATCGGGCGGGATCATCGACAGGATGGGCCGCACCGCATACGCCATGTGGTACATCAACTGGCCGAAGTCGTCGTATGCATCGGCGTCACGCGGCGAATGGCGGTACAGCTCGCGCCGGTTCTGGTCGTGATCCCCCCATTGCGCGAGATGGTCGCCGTTGAGGAGCGGGGTCACCGTGCTCTCGAGCGGCAGGATGTGCAGCCCGTGTCGCGGCAGGTCGAGATCGCGAATGATCTCCGGACGCAACAGGCTCACGACGTACGAGAACACCGAAAACTTGAAGCCGGGAAAGATCTCCTCGGTGACCGCCGCGCCGCCGACGAGCTCCCGGCGCTCGAGCACCAGGACCTTCTTGCCGGCGCGCGCGAGGTACGCGGCATTCACGAGGCCGTTGTGCCCGCCGCCAACGACGATGGCATCCCACTTTCTGGTTGTCACGCGCGCTTCCGCTCGGGATTGAAGAATGGCGTCTCCGTGACGCGCGCACGGGCGCGCTTGCGGCGGTGCTCAACCGTGATCTCGATCTCGAGCTCCGTGCCGGGCTTCGCATACCGCGACTCCACGTGCGCGAGCGCGAGATTCTTTTTCAGCATGGGCGACCAGCATCCGCTCGTCGCATATCCGCATTGTGCGCCACTCGCGTATACCGGAACGCTCACCCGCCACGCCGCCGCGGGCAGGCGCGGTGGCAGGCCGACCTCCGCATAGAGCCGCTCGAGCGCATTCCACTCAACGTCGAGCCCCACGAACTGCCACGCCGGGCCGCGCGCGTGCTCTGCAGCGAGTGCATCACGACCAATGAACCAGTCCTTCTCCAGCGCCACCGTCCATGCGAGGTTGAGTTCGAACGGAGAGGACTTCTGTCCCTCGATGAGCGCGCGTCGCGACGAAACATAGTCCACATCGATGAGCATCAACGCCGCCTCGATCCGCGCAATGTCGAGGGCGAGCAGGCCGGTCGGCGTGATACCGTACGGGGTTCCCGCCTCGATGAGCGCATCCCACAGCGGGAGCGCGTCGCCTGCCTGCAGCCAGATCTCGTAGCCGAGGTCGCCGGTGTAGCCGGTGCGCGAGATCGTAATCGGCATGCCGCGCGCCTTCGTGTGCGTCAGGCGAAAATACTTCACGGCACTCAAATCTGTTTCCGTGAGCGCCTCGAGAATGTGTCGAGCGTTCGGGCCCTGGAGCGCAAGCGCCGCGGTGGATGCTGACACATCGTCGACCGTGACGCGCATGCCTGCTGCATTCTCGCACAGCCATCGCAAGTTCGGGTCAGCAGACGTCAGCCGGTACGTGTGTTCGTCCAGCCGCGAGATGGTGCCATCGTCCATCACCTTTCCTGCCGAGTCGCACCAGCCCGTATAGGTGACTTGGTGCACGTTCATTTTGTGGACGTTGCGCGTCACGACGCGGTCGAGCAACCGCGCGGCGTCCGGTCCGCCGATCAGGTACTTGTAGAGCGGGGATACATCGAGCACCCCGGCGGCGCTCCGGATCGCGTGATATTCTCGATCGTGCGACAGGTCGTACGAACTGGCCGCAATGTGACCGGCCCATCGTCGCCACGAGTGGCTGAGGCAGAGCGCGGACGTGCGTGGGTGAAATGGTGTCGTCTTGAGCAATGCGGCCAGCAGAAAGAGGTGCGACAACTTGTCGCGCACGTCAGGGGCTCACAAGGTGGCTGCATGCTGCGCAGGGCGGGTATTCCGCCGGCGAACGCCCTCCGTTATCTACCGCGTGCGCGCATTCCCTCCGCCTTCATCCTGCCGATCATGCCGATGCCCCTTTTCGCGATTCTCCTGTGCCTCGCGCTCTCCCTGCCACTTGGGGCACAACAAGGGCTCGACACCGTCCGGGTTCGCGCGGAGCGGGTCACCGACGGCATTTACATGCTCGTCGGCGCG
>JBKJKH010000175.1:0-3119 GCA_046597595.1 Gemmatimonadaceae bacterium | reverse complement strand
CAGGACGTCGATCACCGCCACCACGCGGCCGTTGATGTCCGCCGGCGAGATCTCCTGCGGCGTGAGATAAACGTCGAGCCGCATCTAGCTCGCGTCGCCGAACAGGTCGCGCTCGCGTTCGAGGAACTTCGTATCCACCTCGCCCGCCTGGAACCGCGGATTCTGCATCACCCTGGCGAGGAACGGGATCGTGGTCGTCACACCCTCGACGATGAAGCACTCCAGGGCCACCTGCATGCGACGCAACGCTTCAGGCCGGTCGCGTCCCTGGCAGATCAGCTTCGCGAGCAGCGAGTCGTAGAACGGGGGCACCGTGTAGCCCGCATAGACGTGCGTATCGAGACGCACGCCGTTCCCGCCGGGTGGATGGAAGACCTCCACCTTCCCCGGCGATGGCTGGAAGTTGCGCTGGGGATCTTCGGCGTTGACGCGGCACTCGATCACGTGTCCGCGGAGCTCGGGCGTCTTGCTGATCGACAGGCGCTCCCCCGCTGCCACCCGGATCTGTTCCTTCACCAGGTCCACGCCCGTGAGCATCTCCGTGACGCAATGCTCGACCTGAATGCGCGTGTTCATCTCCATGAAGTAGAACTCGCCGTCCTCGAGCAGCATCTCGATCGTGCCGGCGCCGACGTAATCAATCGCCTTCGCTCCGCGGACCGCGGCGTCGCCCATCCGCTGCCGGAGGTCCGGCGTCATCGCCGGGCTGGGTGCTTCCTCGATGAGTTTCTGGTGGCGTCGCTGCACCGAACAATCGCGCTCACCGAGGTGGATCACGGTCCCGAACTTGTCACCGAGGATCTGGAACTCGATGTGCCGCGGTCTCGAGAGGTATTTCTCGACGTACACGTCGCCATTCCCGAACGCGCTCAGCGCCTCCGAGCGTGCCAGCTGGAAGGAGCGCGCGAAATCATCGGCATCCTTAGCCACCCGCATGCCTTTTCCGCCGCCGCCCGCGGAGGCCTTGATGATGACGGGGAATCCGATCGTCTTCGCGAACTCCACGGCTTCATCGACGTCTTCGACCGGACCCGGCGATCCCGGGATAATCGGCACACCCACCGCGGCCATCGCCTTGCGGGCGGACGCCTTGTCACCCATGACGCGGATCTGCTCGGCCGTCGGGCCGATGAACGTGATATTCGACGCCGCACATGTTTCCGCGAACTCGGCATTTTCCGCCAGGAATCCGTACCCGGGATGAATGGCGTCGGCGCCGGCGATCTCCGCAGCGGCGATGAGGCGCGGAATGCGGAGGTACGATTCGCGCGCCGGCGCCGGGCCGATGCACACGTCATCATCGGCGAAGCGGACGTGCAGCGATTCGCGGTCCGCTTCCGAGTACACGGCGACGGTGCCGATGCCGAGTTCGCGGCAGGCGCGAATGACGCGCAGCGCGATTTCGCCGCGGTTGGCGATCAGGACTTTCTTGAACACCGTGCAGTGCTACCGGGGCGGTTACGAGGAGCCCTGGAAGCCGGAGAACGAAGTGTCACTCGTTCCTCCGACGCCCTGCACGTGCAACGCGAACTCGCTCGGATTCGTCGCCGCGAGCATCGCATGGTCATAGGAAATGACGCCTGCGGAGTACCACTTCATCAACGCCTGGTCGAAGGTCTGCATGCCGTACTGCACGTGGCCGTCGGCAATGAGGTCAGGGATCGCGAGCGCGGCGGCGGCGTCGCGGATCTGGTCGCGCACGGCGGCACTGTTGATCAGCACCTCCACCGCAGCCACACGACCGGGCTTGTCCTGCCGTGGCACGAGACGCTGCGAAATGACGGCCTGGAGCGCGCTGGAGAGCATGTAGCGAATTTCCGCCTGCTGATGCGGCGGATAGAACGAAAGCACGCGCTGGATAGTCTGCGTCGCGTCCGTCGTGTGCAGCGTGGCAAACACCAGGTGGCCTGTGTCCGCCGCCTTGAGCGCGGTATCGAGCGTCTCCAGGTCGCGAATTTCGCCGATGAGGATGACGTCCGGATCCTGCCGCATCACCCGGCGGAGCGCCTGGCCGAAGTTCGCGGTGTCCGTACCGACTTCGCGCTGGTTGATATGGCAGTTGATGTCCCGATGCAGAAACTCGATGGGATCTTCGATCGTGATGATGTTCGCGTGCCGGTTTTCGTTGATGTACTGGATGATGGAAGCGAGCGTGGTCGACTTTCCCGACCCGGTGATGCCGGTGACGAGCACGAGCCCGCGCGGCTTCATGGCGATCGTCTTGACGACCTCCGGCAACTGCAGCTCGTCCGTGGTTTTCGCCTGGAACGGAATGACGCGGAACGCATAGGCAATGGTGCCGCGCTGCTGGTAGACGTTCACGCGGAAACGCCCGATGCCCGGGACGCCGATCGCGAAGTCACACTCCTTGTGCTCGGTGAACTCCTTGATCTGCTTGGGCGGCATCGTCTGTTCGGCGATGGACTTGAGGTCTTCCGGTGTCAGCGGCGCCATCGGCAGGCCAATCAGCTCGCCACTCACGCGCAGCGTTGGCGCGCGGCCGACCTTGAGATGCAGGTCCGACGCGTTCTGCTTGATCATCTCCTGCATCACCGCCTTGTAGTTGTACGGCGGCTTCGGTGCAGCAGGCTGCGTTCCGGTCGTGCCTGCCGGAGCGGCGGCGGGAGCGGGAGGAGCGCCCGCGACGGGGTTAGCCATTGGGATCGATCCGGAAAAGCGCCTGCCCGTATTCGACGGGGTGAGAGTCGTCCACGAGGATCTCCTTCACGGTGCCCGCGAAATCAGATTCGATTTCATTCATGATCTTCATCGCCTCGATGATGCAGACGATCTGGCCCTTGGCAATCTTGTCGCCCACAGTGATGTACTGCTTGGCGCCCGGCTCGGGCTTCGAGTAGTAGGTCCCCACCATGGGCGACTTGATCTCGAGCAGTTTCGATTTCGGCGGCTCCGGGCGTGCCGCAGGCTCGCCGTCGGGGATGGACATCATCCCCTCGGTCGGGGTCATGCGTGACATCGGCACGACCGCCGGCAGCATGGCTGGCATTTGCACCGGAGCCGCGACCTGCAGGGCGCCACGCTGCTGCGGCGTCTTGGAGATCCGGATCTTCATCCCCTTGTCGCTGGAGATTTCGATCGAATCCACGGACGAGCCGTCG
>JBKJKH010000107.1:0-3839 GCA_046597595.1 Gemmatimonadaceae bacterium | reverse complement strand
GGCGCGCCGGACGATCGAGTTTCTCGAGCAGCTGGGCTCGGACTATGCCGAAGAGCTCGTGCTGATCAGGGAGAGCCAGATCGAATGACGACCATGGTGCGCGAAGAAGCCGCAGTGGCTGGCGCGAGCAGCGCGTCACGCCATGTCGCCGCAGCGAATGCGGCGTGTGAACGCTTCTTCACCACCGAGGCGGACGCGATCGCGCGCGCCTGCCAGGCCATGGCGATGCGCTTCCAGCAGCGAGGGCGGCTCCTCGTCCACGCGCCCGCTGCGGGCCGGAGTGATGTTTCGCATGTCGTTGTCGAGTTCGTGCATCCGGTGATTGTCGGCAAGCGTGCCCTCCCGGCGCTCGCCATTGCGAGCGAATCCGAACTGGAGACGATGGCGCAGGCGAACGACATCCTGCTGCTTCTCTCCACGTCCGCGCTGTCGACCGCCCAGGTGCGCATGCGTGAGCGCGCGCAGGCGCGGGGACTTCTTGCGGTCTCGCTCATCGGTGGGCGCCTCGACGCGGCGGTGATCGCGGATGATCACACCTTCGCCGTCCCTTCGAACGACGCCTGTGTCGTGCAGGAAGCTCACGAGATGCTGTATCACATCCTGTGGGAGCTGGTGCACGTCTTCTTCGAGCACCGGGCGGTGAACGCGTGATCGATTCCGTGAATCCCACCGGCGCCTGCGACGCTCCCGACGGACAGTGCCACCTCTGCGGCGACGAAGCGGTCATCGGGAGGGTCGTTGCGATCGATGACGCGACACGCACCGCGCGCGTGGAGTTCGACGGCAGCTCGGCGATTGTCGCGCTCGACCTGGTGGACGCTGTTGTTGGTGACGACTTACTCGTCCACCTTGGCTTCGCCATCGAAAGGGTGGAGGCGGCATGACGGCACCGCGTGACTATGGCCGGGAACTTTATCCCTTCCTCTACGCCAGCACAGACGGTGCGCCCGCAACGGCTGCGAACGATGCGGCGCTGCTCGCATCCGTCCGCCAATCCACGCTCGAGAAGTCGCGCCAGGTCATCGCGCTCCGCAGTGAAATGCTGGCGGAGTATGACGCGCTGCTCTCCACGGCGGCCGGCAGGATGGCGGAGAGCTTCCTGCGCGGCGGCAAGCTGCTCGCGTTCGGGAATGGCGGGAGTGCCACTGACGCCGACGATGCCGCCAGCGATTGCCTCACACCGCCGCGCCCCGAGTGGCGCGCGCTTCCCGCGATCTCGCTCCCCGCGGACAGCGCCACGATGTCTGCCGTCGCAAACGATGTCGGCCTCGAGAGCATCTTCGTTCGCCAGCTCATCGCTCTCGGCGCCCGTGGAGATATTGCGCTCGGCTTTTCCACCAGTGGCAGCTCGACCAACATCGTGGCGGCGTTCGCGGAAGCGCGCCGGCGCGGCATGCTGACCATCGCGTTCACCGGGTACGACGGCGGCAACATCGCGCGCGACGGCAATACCGATTTTTGTTTTGTCGCCCGCCGCGAATTCGTGCCCCGCATCCAGGAAGGGCATGCCACGCTCTGGCACGCACTGCTCGGTGCGACGCACGAGGCGCTGGCATCGCACCAGGTGGCCGCATGAGCATGCGCTTCGTCGACGAATACCGTGAGCCCGGTGGCATCGCCCGCCTGAGCGCCGAGATCGAGCGGCTCGCGCAAGGACGCCGGGTGAAGTTGATGGAAGTGTGCGGGGGCCATACGCACGCCATCTACAAGCACGGGCTCCAGGACCTGCTCCCGGAGAACGTGGAGCTGGTGCACGGGCCGGGGTGTCCGGTGTGCGTGATCCCCATGGGGCGCATCGACGATGCCATCGCGCTGGCGCGGACGCCGAACGTGATCTTCGCGACCTATGGCGACATGATGCGGGTGCCGAGTTCTTCGGGCAGCCTGCTGGATGCCAAGGCAGACGGCGCCGACGTGCGCTTCATCTATTCGCCGCTCGACGCGCTGACACTCGCGCGAAAGAATCCGGATCGCGAGGTGGTCTTCTTCGCCGTCGGATTCGAGACGACCGCTCCCTCGACGGCCGCCACGTTGCTCCGTGCACGCGACGAGGGAATTGAGAACTTCTCCATCTTCTGCAACCACGTCACCATCATCCCGGCGATCAAGGCGATTCTCGACTCGCCGGGAATGCAGCTTGATGGCTTCATCGGTCCCGGGCACGTCAGCACCATCATCGGTGTGGCCCCGTTCGAGTTCATCGCGCGCGATTACGGGTTGCCGCTCGTGGTGACGGGCTTCGAACCGGCGGACATTCTGCAATCGGTCGTGATGATCCTGCGGCAACTGGTTGAGGGGCCGGTGCGCGTGGAGAATCAGTACGCGCGCGTCGTGCGCGCAGAAGGGAACCGGCGCGCGCTCGAGATCCTGAGCGAGACAATGATGCTGCGGCCGTTCTTCGAATGGCGGGGGCTCGGCTTCATTTCACAGAGCGCGCTGGCGATCCGCCCGGAGTTTGCGCGTTTCGACGCGGAGACGCGGTACGCCGTGCCGAACGTGCGCGTCACGGATCCGAAGGCGTGCCAGTGCGGCGAAGTCCTCAAGGGCGTGATCAAGCCCTGGCAGTGCAAGGTCTTCGGTACCGCGTGTACGCCCGAGACGCCGATCGGGTCGTGCATGGTATCGCCCGAAGGCGCCTGCGCGGCGTACTACAACTACGGCCGCTACTCGCTGATGCAGCAGGGCGGGGCTCGGGTGCCGGTGGCAGCACCATGAGCGCGCGGATCGAGACCTCGCTGCCCGTGCAGCTCGTGCGCATGGAACGCGCACGGGTGGTCCGTGACGATGCCCCGAAATTACGGGACGCGCATATCACGCTCAGTCATGGGGCAGGGGGAAAGTCGAGTCACGCGCTGATCGAGTCGCTCATCCTCCCCGCCTTTCGCAACCCGCTGCTCGATGGCGATGCGGACGCGGCCGTCTTCGCCTTCGGGGCTGGCGGGCGCCTCGCGCTGACGGCGGACTCGTATGTCGTCAGCCCGCTCTTTTTTCCGGGCGCGGACATCGGGAAGCTGGCCATCCACGGCACCATCAACGATCTCGCGGTCTCGGGCGCACGGCCGCTCGCGATCTCAGTGAGCTTCATACTCGAAGAAGGGCTCGACATGGACGTGCTGCGTCGCGTCGTCGATTCCATGGCTGCCGCCGCCGCAGCGGCGGGAGTCCCCATCGCGACGGGCGACACGAAAGTGGTGCCGCGAGGGAAGGCAGACCAGATCTTCGTGAATACCAGCGGAGTCGGGATCGTTGACGATGGCGTGCATCTCTCGGCCGATTCCGTCCGCGTCGGCGACGTCGTGCTGGTGAGCGGGTATGTCGGTGATCACGGGATGGCCGTCATGCTCGCCCGCGAAGCGCTCGAGATCGAGGCGGAGATCAACAGCGACTCGGCCGCGCTCCACTTGCTGGTGGCCGACCTCCTGCGCGCGGCGCCGAACACCCGCACGATGAAGGATCCGACGCGCGGTGGTGTCGCGACCACGCTCAACGAGATCGCGAAGCGTGCGCGTCTGGCGATTGCGGTGCACGAAGAGCATGTGCCGGTGCGCCCGGCCGTCCGCGGCGCGTGCGAAGTGCTCGGGCTCGATCCCCTGCACATCGCGAACGAGGGAAAGCTGGTGGCGATCGTGCCTCCGGAGGAAGCGCAGGCAGCGCTGGCATCGTTGCGCGCGCATCCTCTTGGCGCGGATGCCGCCATCGTCGGCGAAGTCATCGCAGAGCCTGAAGGAATGGTGTTGTTGAGGACCGGCATCGGTGGGTCGCGGGTGCTGGACATGCTCGTCGGCGACCCATTGCCACGCATCTGTTAGCACGCACGTCGTACTTCTCGAGGAGTGCAC
>JBKJKH010000066.1:0-2832 GCA_046597595.1 Gemmatimonadaceae bacterium | reverse complement strand
TGTCACCTCTTGGCAAGTTCAATCTCTCGCACGACAGCCCGCTCAACGAGTTCACGGACCGGCCCCTCGTCGCCACGGACCTGCTCGGCGTCGCCCTCTCGGAGCCGGGTTTCGGATTGCTCGGCCGGGTCGGCGTCGGTCGTGGCTCGCGCATCACGTGGGAGGCCTATCTCACCAACGGGTTTCATGACGGGCTGATTACCGCTTCTGAAGACGGCACGCGCATTCCGCTGGGCCGCGGAAATTTCGAGGATAGCAACGGCTCGCCGGCGGTGGTGGCGCGGGTTGCGTTCAGCCCCTCACCGCGGCATGAGATCGGATTCTCTGCGCATCACGGGGCGTACAACATCTTCAATCTCGAGGGAACCACCATCGACGAGCGCCGGAATGTCAGCATCCGTGTCGTCGACCTCGAAACGGAACTGCTGGGCGTGCAGTTCGCGGGAGAAGGAGCCGTGGCGACCATCAACGTGCCGCCGGGCCTGCGAGGTATTTATGCCGGCCGCCAGCACGGCTGGTACGTCGAGGCGCTCCGGGAGTTCGGGCGCGGATGGGTTCGTACGATTCCGAACAGTGTGTTCGGGGCGAAGATCCGCTGGGATCGCGTGGACTTCGACTCGGACCTGGTGGGAAGCTCGGAGGCCCAGGTGACCGTGGGCGCGAACTTCCGTATCACCCGCGAGTCCGTGATCAAGTTCGACTACGTCCGCGGACGCGGCCGGGACGAATTCAACAATCCCGCGAGGCATGCGTTTATTCTCGGGTCGGTGGCGACGTATTTTTAAGGGAGACG
The DNA here is from genome assembly GCA_046597595.1 of Gemmatimonadaceae bacterium. GTDB lineage: Bacteria > Gemmatimonadota > Gemmatimonadetes > Gemmatimonadales > Gemmatimonadaceae > JBKJKH01. The sequence goes on along the minus strand of JBKJKH010000066.1, from coordinate 2,039 downwards.
AGCTTCGGGCCGGAAGGATCTGGAAATCAGGGACCAGGGACCAAGGACGTGGGAACAGGGAACAGGGAACAGGGAACAGGGAACAGGGAACGGGGCTAAGGATCCGACCGAGGTGGTGCGATAGATGCATTGACGCAACAACTCACGCGCAGGGCGTGATTCCGGGGCTCTGGTTAAGTTGCCGTCTCCTCTATTCTGTACCGATCTGACATGACGATGCCGGAAGCCGAAACACTCGCCAAGGTCGAAGTGCTCGCGGACCTTGAAGAGATTGTGCACGAGTTGATGGTGACGCACGAGGCGAAGCGGTTGCTCTGGTTCCCGAGCGAACTGCTCGCCCCCGCGCCAGACACGGATCCCGACAAACACGTGAAGGAGCTGCGGGAGCGCGCCGCGGGGATCAGCATGCCGGCGCGCGTGGCGCTGGCACTCAATCTCCTTACCGAAGAGGGGCTGCCGCACTTCCACCGCCTGCTCGCGACCTACCTCGGTGGCGACACGTTCTGGTCGAAGTGGACGAATCTGTGGACGGCCGAGGAAGATCGTCACGGCGCGGTTCTGCACGACTATTCGCGCGACAGCCGCATCCTCGAGAATCCGGTGCTCGAGCGCATGCAGTTTGAGTACCTCAAGGCTGGCTTTGAGCCGTCGTGGGATGCCGATCCGTACCGCGTCTTTGTGTACACCACACTGCAGGAGCGCGCGACGCAGGTGAGCCACGCGAACACGGGAAAGCTCGCCGGTGCGTATGAGCCGATGATCGGTGAGGTGCTCGCGAACGTCGCGAAAGAGGAAGCACGGCATTACACGTTCTACCGCACGATCTTCAAGGAAGTCCTGGCGCGTGACCCGAATCGCGCGCTCGTGTCGGCCGCCGCAGTCATGCCCGCGATCGACATGCCCGGCATCGGCATGCCACATTTTCGTGAGATGGCCGACGTCGTCCGTCGAGCAGGGATCTACACGCCGCGCGACTATCTCAAGATCGTGGAGGCGCAGATCAAGTTCTGGGCGATCGACACCCTCGGCGGCCTCGACGAGATGGGCAAGCGCGCGCAGGAGAAAATCCTCGCGATTCCCGCACGGCTCGAGCGCGTTGCCGAAGCGATGGATACGCGAAGCCGCGCGAAGAGCTTCGCGTTCGCTGTTGCATTCGGCAGAGAGTTCAAGATGACCTGATCGGGTCATGGAAATCGGCATCTACACGTTTGCGGAGAATACGCCGGATCCCGTCTCCGGCGTTACGCTCGATCCTGCGCAGCGTGTGAAAAACTTGATGGAAGAGATCGAGCTCGCCGACCAGGTCGGCCTCGACGTGTTCGGTGTGGGGGAGCATCACCGCCCGGATTTCCTGGTGTCGTCGCCGGCGGTCGTGCTCGCGGCCGGCGCGATGCGCACGAAGACCATTCGCTTGACCAGCGCCGTGACCGTGCTGAGTTCCGACGATCCGGTGCGCGTCTTCCAGGAATTTGCCACCCTCGACCTGCTCTCCGGCGGGCGCGCCGAGATCATGGCCGGACGGGGGTCGTTCATCGAGTCGTTCCCGCTCTTCGGCTATGACCTCGATGACTACGACACGCTGTTCGAGGAGAAACTCGAGCTGCTGGTCAGGCTTCGCGCTGGAGAGCGAATCACATGGTCCGGGCAGCATCGCGCGTCGTTGCGCGGGCAGGGCGTCTATCCCAGGCCGGTGCAGGATCCTCTACCCATCTGGGTGGCCGTTGGCGGCTCGCCGCAGTCCGTTATTCGCGCGGGCACGCTTGGCCTCCCATTGGCGCTCGCGATCATCGGCGGAGAACCCGCGCGCTTTGCGCCATTCGTTGACCTCTATCGCGAGAGTGCGCGTCGCGCCGGGCACGATCCCGCAACGCTCGGCGTGAGCATCAATTCGCATGGCTACATCGCGGCCACGTCGCAGCAGGCATCGGACGAAGCGTTCCCCCCGCATGCGGCGGTGATGTCGAGGATCGGGGCCGAACGCGGGTGGCCGCCGGTGACGCGCGCCGGCTTCGAGGCGGGGCGCTCGCCACGGGGTGCGA
>JBKJKH010000058.1:0-3361 GCA_046597595.1 Gemmatimonadaceae bacterium | reverse complement strand
CAGTCGATGCGCCGCAGCGCCCCCGCCGATGTCTCGCCACTCAGCCCCGCGTTGACGACATCCAGCTGCATCCCCGACGAATCGGCCTTCTGCTGGATGAGCGCGGGATACGCCTTGTCGGGATCGAGTCCCAGCCCCGCGGTGAGCGACGTGCCGACGAAAACCAGCGTCCGCCTCCCGCTCGGCGTAGTCGAATCGCGGGAGCCTCCAACAATGCGCGCCGTCGCATCGGCATTCGCGGCATCCGCGGCTGGCGCCTTCTCCCCGCTGCAGCTAAGCGTCACACTGAGCGCCACACCGAGCAGCACACAATATTGCAGCGCAGCGCGCGTTCTCCGGCCTTCCACCTGAATTATGCTCATCGCCCGTCAGCTCACGAAGGAGTATCCGAGCGGCACGCAGAATCTCGTGGTTCTGCGCGACGTCTCGTTCGAAATTCCACAGGGCACATTCGTCTCGATTGTCGGCCAGTCCGGAAGCGGCAAGACGACCTTGCTCGGTCTGCTCGCCGGCCTCGACCTGCCGACACGCGGCGAAGTGCTCCTCGACGGCACCGACATCACGCGGCTCACGGAAGACCAGCGCGCGATGCTGCGCGGAGAGAAAGTTGGGTTCGTGTTCCAGAGCTTTCAACTCATCCCCACGCTCACTGCACTCGAGAATGTACAGGTTCCGCTCGAACTGCGCGGTGAATCGGGCGCCACGGCCCGTGCGCGCGACCTGCTCGCGCGCGTCGGGCTCGGTGGACGCGAAGGGCATTTCCCGGCCCAGCTCTCTGGTGGCGAACAGCAGCGCGTGGCCATCGCGCGCGCCTTCGTCAATCGCCCGCGCATCCTCTTTGCCGACGAGCCCACCGGCAACCTCGACGCTGCGACGGGCGAGCGGATCGTCGAACTGCTCGAGACGCTGAACCGGGAATCGGGATCCACCATCGTGATCGTCACGCATGATCTCACGCTGGCACGCCGCGCCAGCCGCATCATTCGCCTCGCCGATGGGCTCGTCGTGGAAGACGCGCTGACCAGCGCAGGGAACGGACCAGGTGAGAGTGCACAGGTGCACGCGCCGCTCGAGGTCGCGTCGTGAGCCAGGTGCAGCCACCGATCGACCCTCCCGGCGAACGGCGCGGACGCTTCAGCGCCATCCTCTCGCTGGCCTGGCGCGAGAGCCGCACCGCGCGCAAACGGTTGCTGCTCTACATGTCGTCAATCTCCCTCGGCGTCGCAGCGCTGGTGGCCATCGATTCCTTCGCGGCGAATGTCACCGATTCGGTGCGCGAACAATCGCGCTCGCTCGTGGGCGGCGATCTTTCGTTCACGTCGAATGACAAGTTCTCCCCCCGCGCCGACTCGCTGCTCGATTCCCTGACGCGGCGCGGCGTGGTCATCGCGCGCCAGACATCGTTTGCGTCCATGGCGCGCCTGCCGCGCACGACCGGCACGCGGCTCGCGCAGGTGAAGGCGGTTTCAGATTCCTTCCCGCTGTACGGGCAGGTCATCACGGAGCCCGCAAACCGCTGGAAGATGCTGCGCGAAGGCGCGTATGCGCTCGTGGACGAAACGCTGCTCATCACGCTGAACGGACAGGTCGGTGACACCATTGCGCTTGGATACGGGCGCTTCGTCATCGCCGGCATCCTGCGCGAGGTGCCGGGAACTCCGGGGTTTGCCGCCGCGATCGCGCCGCGGGTCTACATCCCAGAGCGCTACCTCCCGGAAACGCAGCTGCTGGTATTCGGAAGCCGCGCCGAACATGTCGCGCTCGCGCGCGTGCCCCCGTCGATCAATGCCTCGAGCCTTATCGCGCGTACACGCGTCTGCCTGCAGAACGCGAATATCCGCGTCCGGTCGGTCAACGAACGCGAGCGCGACTTCACGCAAGCCATCGGCAGCCTGAGCGACTTCCTCGGCATCGTCGGCTTGATCGCGCTGCTGCTCGGCGGCATTGGCGTGGCCAGCGGTGTGCACGCATTCGTTGCGCGAAAGATCGATACGGTCGCTGTGTTGCGTTGCCTTGGCGGAACCGGGCCACAGGTGACGACCATCTACGCGCTGCAGGCCGCAGCCATGGGATTGTTCGGCGCTTCAATCGGCGCCGCACTTGGCGTCGCGATCCAGTTTCTCCTGCCGAAGGCGATCGGCGGCCTGCTGCCGGTGAACGTGACCGTGACGCTCGTGTGGAGCGCAATCGGGCTGGGGTTGCTCATCGGCGTGTGGGTCGCGGTGACGTTCGCCTTGCGCCCCCTGCTCGGCCTGCGGAGCGTGAGTCCGCTGCAGGCGCTGCGCCGAGATGCGGACGCCACCGTGCTCAAGCGCCGCTTCACGGACCCGGGTGTGCTGGTGGTGGACGTCGCACTGATCGGCGGCGTCATCGCGATGGCGCTGTCGCGCAGCAAGTCGATCTGGGAAGCGGGCGGCATCACGGCGGGCATTGGCATCGTGCTCCTCGTGCTGTACCTGAGTGCATCGTTGATGACGCGCGTCGCACGCAAGGTCGTGAGCGCGCGCTGGCCGTACGTCGTGCGCCAGGGCGTCGCGAACCTGTACCGGCCCGCCAACCAGACGCGCGCCGTGGTGCTGTCGTTAGGTTTCGGCGCGTTCCTCATCAGTACGCTGTACATCGTGCAGTCGAACCTGATTCATCGGTTCGACGAGACTGCGGCGGCATCGAGCGCGAACCTCCTCCTCTATGATGTCCAGGAGGACCAGGCACCCGGGGTGGACTCGATCATCCGCGGCAGCGGCGAGGAGATCCTGCAGCGCGTGCCGATGATCACGATGAAGATCTTTGCCATCAATGGACGGTTGGTGAAGGACTACACGCGCGAGAAGCGCATGCGCGCTGACCACTGGTCGTTTCGTCGCGAGTACCGCTCGACGTACCGCGATTCCATGGTCAGCTCGGAGAAGCTCGTGGCAGGACGCTGGTTTCGTCCCGGACCGACCATCGTGCGGGGCGATACTATCGCGGGCGAAGCGTCGCTCGAGGAAAGCGTCGCCCAGAACCTCATGGTGCGCATTGGCGACGTGATCACCTGGGACGTGCAAGGCCTCCGCGTCCCCGTGCGTGTCGCAAGCTTCCGCACAGTAGACTGGGATCGCTTCGAACCGAACTTCTTCGTGGTGTTTTCGCCCGGATCCGTCGACAAGGCGCCGAAGCAGTACATCTTCACGGCGCGAGTGGGCGACGACAAGCGCATGGGGCGCGTGCAGCGCCAGGTGGTGGATCGGTTCCCGAATGTCTCGTCGATCGACCTGTCGCTGATCCGGCGGACGATTCTCGACATCGTGGAACGGGTGTCCCTCGCCGTGCGGTTCCTCGCCATCTTCAGCCTGGCGATGGGGATTCCCGTGCTGTTTTC
>JBKJKH010000596.1:0-10826 GCA_046597595.1 Gemmatimonadaceae bacterium | reverse complement strand
CACTTGTCCCGCATGTCATCGGGTCGTACATGATGGCGCTGGCCGACGCGAGCGAATACCCTACGGAATAGACGCCGACGACAGTTCGCCCATACGCTACGCCCAGCATCACGCGGTCGGCCAGCGCCATCATGTACGACCCGATGACATGCGGGACAAGTGGCGAGCTTTCGCGTGCCAGTTCAACGATGGAATCCCGCTCGACGGATCCATCGAGGAGATGCAAGCGCTTGAGCTTCCAGACGCCAAAACCGGTCGCTGCGACCGCGGTAAATGCGCCGGCCGCCGCCACGCCCTGCCAGCCCGTGTGTGCGCCGGCGACGAGGCCAATGGACAGCGCGACGGTGACGACGCTGCGCGACGCCTCGAAGATTGCGTAGGCAACCGGGCGTTGCTCGAAGCGAAGCACGCTCAGGTAGAGGCCGTACAGGACCTCGACTGCGCCGAGGACCGGTGCGGCGATGAGCCACGACCCCGGCAGTGCGAGATGCAGCGTCGTCACGAGCCATGGCGTCGCGGACACGACGGCCATGATCGCAGCCCCCACCAGTCCGCCCCCTGCAAGGAGGGCGATCGTATTCGGAAGGAGTCGCGCAGTCCCCTGAAGTCCTTCCTGAAAATACGTGCGCGGCAGCCCCGTCTGCGTCGCCCCGAGCAGCGACGACACGAATGTCACGTACAGTTGCAAGGTGACGAGGTATCCAAACTCAGCCGGCGGCAGGTACCGCGTCAGGACGATCAGAGAGATGAGCGAGAGCCCTCGTCCGAACACACCCGATGCGGCGTAAACCCCGGCATGTCGCAGCAGGACTGGAATCCGCGCGAAGAGAGACGGGCTTCCAACGAGTGCCGGACTCTCTGCATCGAGAGAAGTGAGGTTCTCCCCGCTCACCAGGACGAATTCAAGTCACACGTCATTTAGTCCGGGCCGGGATGAGAGGCGATATATATAGTGCATGATCAAGGGACGGACACGGCGAAGAAACCTCCTCACGGTTGCCGTCGTCACCATGCTGAGCATGCCCGGGATGGCCTTCGCACAAACCAGTGCCGGGGTAACGGGCCTGCACGAGCCATTCGCGGGCAGCGAGACCGAGGCGTACCTCCGTTTCCTCCAGGCCACGAGCAGCCAGCGCTCGCAGCAGTGGTCGATTCGCGCTCACACTGCCACAGAGCTCGACAAGATCGTTTCGGGTCTGGATTCGGTGCGGCGCGACCCATGGCGACGCCGTATCGCCGATCGCGGCACGCGGTACATCATGCCGCTCATTCCGGTACTGGGGATGCGCTTCAACTCGGGCGTCCCGTACGGCGTCGAGGACGGGGCGGTCTGGGCCGGACGAGGAATGACGTTCGTGGCTCAGGGCGGCGTTGATGCGCGTTGGGGGCCGATCGCATTGACGCTCGCTCCCGTTTTTTTCCGGGCCCAGAACGCGCGCCTGCCGATCCGTCGCCTTCCAAGTGATTCCGCGGTGTCAGTATTCGCCGACGGCGTCTGGCCTTACAACATTGACCGGCCGCAGCGCTTTGGAGACGGGGCGTATGCGCGGCTGGACCCAGGGCAGAGCTCCCTGCGGGTTGATGTGGGGTGGTTCTCCGCAGGCGCATCGACTGCGAATGAAGCGTGGGGGCCCGGGACGCGATTCGGGTATGTCCTCACTTCGCAGGCGGCCGGAATCCCGCGGCTTTTTGCCGGAACCTCCCACGCGCTGCCCCTGGGAATCGGGAGAGTTCATGCACGCGTTTTCTGGGGTCAATTACAGCAGAGCGCGTACTCGCCTGCAGCCGATTCAGTCGCCCTGCGATATGCCACTGGTGGCGCCGTCGTATTTCAGCCGAGGGGATTGCCGGGCCTCGAGCTTGGCGCCGCGCGATTTTTCCACGAGCGATGGCCCCGGGGCGGCTTCTCGCACGCCAATTTCGCAGCCCCTTTTGAAGCGCTGTTCAAGTCTTCCTTGCCGGATGATTCGCTCGGGCGTGCTGGCTACACAAAGTTCTCAAACCAGATCGCCTCTGTGTTCGCGCGGTGGGCGGTGCGCGGCGCGGAAGTATTCGGCGAAGTCGGTCGCGAGGACCACGCCTTCGATCGCCGCGACTTGATTGTCGAGCCTGATCACCTTGGTTCGATCATGGCCGGCGTCCAGCGAAGCTGGCTCGCGCCAGACGGAGCGCTCAGTGGCCTGAAGCTGGAGTGGGTTTCGTATCGCATGACGGGAGTGGCGCGAAAACGTGGTGGAGGGTCGACCTACCTCCACGGCGACTTCCCTCAGGGACATACGCAGCGCGGGCAACTGCTAGGCGCTGACGCGGGTGTGGGCAATGGCAGCGGACTGGATCTGGTGCATACGCGCTACAGCACTGGTGGGCGCCGCAGGATCCACCTGGCTCGCACCCTTCGGTATGACCGCGGAAACTACTGGGAAACCGGCGTGGAGGTCGACCGGGTGGACGTGATGTACGCCGCGGGTTACGACCGATTATTTTTCATGTCCCGATCAGATGTCGGCTTCGGCTTGACCGCGCTGGCCAACCTTGGAAGGGATTTTACCCGGGACGTATTCAGTTTGCAGGTCATCGGGTCCTTCCGCCCTCATTTTCGGTGAAGGGACAACGGTAAATTCGGTGACCCATCTCACTGCGATTGTGTGTGCGAGGGTTCATCCTAGGAATCTGCCTGCGAATCTCCTGAGCATGGCTCGTTCTCCCCGGATCTCGTCAAACCCATGCAGTTGATTCTGCTCGGTTGCCTGGTGTCGTTCGCCATCAGTGTCGCGCTCACTCCCGCGGTCATTCGCGCAGCCACAGCCCGTGGCTTGGTGGATTGGCCAGATGAGGACCGTCGCCGCCACGCGCGTGCGGTGCCGAGGATTGGCGGGATCGCGATTCTGACGGCGCTTACGTGCGGCCTGCTCGTTTCGAGCCTTTTCTTTTCGTGGCTCCCTGGACTCTCGGATCCGACCCAGCAGCATACCCTGCGCTTAACGTTAGGCGCCGGACTCGCGGTCTTCGCGATTGGAATCTGGGACGACCTGTTCGGCATGGCGCCGCGTGTAAAGCTTGCGCTCACCGTCCTGGTAGCTGCGGCGCTGTATGCATTCGGCTTCCGAATCGAGCACGTGGGTTTTCCGTATTCGCGCGCCGTGCCGCTCGGACTGCTCGCATTTCCCGTCACCGTCCTCTGGGTGACCGTCATGACGCATGCGATGAACCTGATCGACGGACTCGACGGGCTCGCATCCGGCATCGCCATCGTGGCACTCGCGGCGGCAGGAGTCGCCGCCGGCCTGCTCGGGCAGCCCGGGGCACTGCTGGTCGCGGCGGTGCTGGGTTCGGCGATGGTCGGCTTCCTGATCTACAATCGTCATCCCGCCCGCGTCTTTCTTGGCGATTGTGGGAGTCTTTCTCTGGGGGCGATGCTCGCCGTCATCACCGTCCGCGCTGCGGAAGCGGAATCGAACACTGTTTTCTTCCTGTTACCGCTGCTTGCTCTGGCTTATCCGGTGCTGGACACGAGCCTCTCGATCATGCGACGGTGGTTGCGCGGCGTTTCGTTCTCCGTGGCGGACCGTCGTCACATTCACCATCAACTCCTCGCGCTCGGCCCCTCATATGGGTGGGCGGTGGGGACGCTGTACATCTGCGCTACGGCCTTGGCGACGCTTGGGATATTGCTCGCGTTTGCGCCGCGTTCCCTGGTCGCCGTCATCGCGCTCGTGGGAGGTTCGCTCTTCGCCGTGACCATCGTCATCGCCGTGCGGTGGCTCGGATATCATGAACTGCTCGAGGCGGCATCGTCGGTCCTTTCGGTCTTTCGTAACGCCCGCCACGTCATCCGCGACAAGATCTTCGCGCGTGATGTCTGCGAGATGCTCGAGGAGGCTCACTCGCTCGCGGACATTCGCCAGACGCTGAGCCAGAGTGCCGCCGAGTTCGGCTTTCTGCACATCCAGCTGTATCGGGAAATGGATGCGGGCGCGCCCGCCGAACCATTGCCGCTGGACGCTGAGCAGAAGGGTCACGCGTGGCGGCTGGAGTATCCCATCCTGCCCTGGCCCGAAAGTGCATCCGACTCATTTGTACTGCGAATCTGGTGCGACATGCAGGCGGGCTCACGTCCATATGGGGCCGAACGCGCGGCACGGCTGATCGCTCCCACGGTCCAGGCGCGCGTTCGAGCCCTCGCGCTGCCGTCGAGCGAGAGTCGCACCGGAGCAGCAGACGACATCGCGATGCCAGTCGGCGAGCGGCGTCTCCGGCGACGCCGTTCGGGCGCGGTGTCGCTGAGCCTCGTCCAGCCGATCGATGGGACCAGCGCGCTCGTCGAGCAGGCCGACTGACGCAACGGACGCTGCCGTTTCTCTCCAGCGCCGGGTAGCGCGGTTTAGTTTTCGCTGATGACCGCGGCGAACCACGATCAGTATCGAGATTTTTACGGCACGGACGACCCGAATCGGCTGGGCCGCCAGCACATGCCGTTGCAGGAGGAGATTACTCGCAGCTGGATGCGGACTGCCGGCATCAAGGTAGAGGCGGTCGTGCTCGAGTTGGGGTGTGGCATGGGTGCGTTTTCGGCGATTCATCCCGGGTACCGCGGCCTGGACTTCTCGCTTCCGGCGCTCCGGCGGTTCCCGCGGCCAGCGTCTCGGGTCCATGGCGACATGCAGCACCTCCCCGTGCGATCGGGCAGCGTGGACTTTGCCTTCAGCTGGGCGGCGCTGGAACATGTACCGATGCCGGAACTCGTCCTGGACGAGATCCTTCGCATCATGAGCCCAGGCGGCGTCGCTATGCTGGCACCTGCATGGAACGTACGCCCGTGGGCCGCCAAGGCGCTGCCAATCCGGGCATATCGCGATCTTCGACTCGCTGACGGGCTTCGCAAGGCCTCGATCCCCATGCGCGAGTCGCTGCCCTGGCGAGCGGCAGCGGCAGCACCACCCCGCCTGTTTCGCGAGCTGTGCCTGCTTCTTGGACGCCGGTTGCCTTTCGGATACAGACGCCTAACGCCAAACATGACCACCTATGACTACACCGACGGCGACGCCTTCACGTCGATGGACCCGCACGCTGTGCTGGCCTTCTTCGTGTCACGCGGATGGGAATCGTTGAGTCATCGTGGAATTGCCCAGCGCCTGAACGTGCGTGGCGAGGCCGTAGTCATCAGGCGCCCCCTCCTCTGACAGGCGTGCCGCATATCGGATATCTCGTCCAGGACTTTCCGCCGGAGGTCGGCGCGGGTCCGGCGCGCGTTTTTGAAATGTCCCGGCGCTGGCAGGAGCTTGGTGCGCGCGTCACGGTGATCACCGGCATGCCTAACCGACGGCTTCCGGGACGTGGGGATGGCAACGTGGATCCGCGCTACCGAGGTCGCATATCCATGGAAGAGGACTGGGAGGGCATTCGCACGCTCCGCTCCTGGTTGTTCACGAGTGAGCGACGCAGCACCTGGGCGACGATCCTCAATCACCTGTCCTTTACCGTGTCGTCATTCACCAACGTTATGGCGCGTCGAGAACGCTTCGACGTCATCATCGCGAGTTCGCCCCCTTTCCTGCCGCAGCTTTCGGGAGCCATGCTCGCGATGCTCCGTGGCACGCCCCTCGTGCTCGAACTGCGTGACCTCTGGCCGGACTATATGGTGGAGCTCGGAATGCTGCGCTCCCGGGCATCGCGTCAGGCGCTCTTCGGCCTGGAACGATGGCTCCTGAACCGGGCAGATGAGGTGGTCGTCGTGACTGAATCGTTCAGGACGCGGCTGATCGCGAAAGGCGTGGCTGCGGAGCATCTCCACGTCGTCCCCAATGGCGTCGACCTTGTGCGATACGCAGCCCAACCCTCGCGCCCGCCGGTCGACGCGCTCGTGAAACGCGCTGGCGAGCCGATTGTGGGCTACCTCGGTACTTTCGGCCGAGGCCAGGGCCTCTCAGTGGTAGTCGACGCTGCGGAACGCCTTCGGGCACGTATTCCTGATGCGCGATTCGTCCTCGCCGGAGGAGGTCCGGAAGTCGCGGCAATCACTGAAGCAGCGCGGCGGTTGCCAGAGGGCGCGATCTCGATCCTGCCGCCAGTCCCGCGGGATGCCACCAGCGCGTTCTACAATGCCTGCGACGTGTGTCTTGTTCCGCTCGCCCCCATCCCGGTGTTTCAGGAAACGATTCCGTCAAAGATCTTCGAAGTCATGGCATGTGAGCGACCACTCGTCGCCAGTCTCGCCGGGGAAGGGGCTCGCATCGTGGCGGAGAGTGGAGGGGGCATCGCGACACCACCGGGCGACGCGGCCGCCCTCGCTGACGCGATCGAACACCTGCTCGTACTTCCGCAGGACAAACGCCTCGAGATGGGACGGCGCGCGCGCGCGTACGCCGCCGCTCACTATGACCGGACAACGTTGGCGGATCGCTATCTGGAACTGCTCCGGCGCACTGCTGCCGAGCCGCCGCGTAGAGCACGCGTCCCGTTGGCTGGCGGCGCCTGAGCTTTAGTCTTGACGGCTTATTCGGTTGGTGCCCGGTGCCGGGAGCGCCGCACAAGCCGCGTGAGATCAGTCGCGACTTCCGTGCGGAGTTCATCGAAATCCTTGTACTCCTCCGCACTCCGGAGACGCGCGAACCGGGCGTGATCGCGCCAGAGCGCGAGCAGGATGCCCAGCACGGTCCCCACCAGACCGGTGAGGAGGACACTCCGCACGAGCCCTCGCGGATCGGGGAATACCGGTGGCTCGGCATGCGCGACGATGGTTATGACGGGCGTGTCGCGCGCCTGGTCTATGCGAGCTGTCTCGTGCGCCTGCGCCAGCGTCGCAACGACCTGCGATCGCAGTGCAACGTTCCGCATGAGCCGATCGTGGGCAAAGTTGAGCGATGGATCTGCGCGGAACTCGCGATTGCGCTCGAGGAATGACTGCAGGCGATCCTCAGCCTCCCGCAACTCAACGCGCACTTCCTCGAGCCTTTTCTCCGTGAACCGTCGTTCACTTGCTGCGTGCGTCTGTCGGCGCTCCAGGTTGAAGCGATTGATGAGCTCGAGGAACCTGGCGTTGACCGCCTGAGCCAGGAGTGGCGTTGGCATCGAAACGGATAGCACCACGACATTCGTGCGCGCGTTGTGAGACACAGACGTGGCGGCACTCAGCCTTGCAATGGCGTCCTCGACGATAGCAGGGCTCAACTGCGGGCTATCCTGAAAAATCTCCGCCAGCGTCTTCGCTTGTGGTCGCGTGGAATCGGCGATGTACTTCGTCATCACCACTTCGCGCAGCATCGGATGGGTACGGATCAGCTCCACATAGAAGGCCGGAGACTGTGCCGGGTCGCCTCCACCAGAAGCTCCGACCGCGATCTGCGCTGCCAGACTGCCTCCAGTAGCCGCGCGCCCTTGCGGTGCGAAGGCGGAGCTCGCCGTGTACGTGCGATGCGTCAGCCTGCCCGACAGGCTCATCATGCCGATGTTGGCGAGCACGAGAAACATGGGCACGAGGACCACCAGGTAGCGATGGCGCAACACGGCGCTCGCGACCTGCACCAGAGAGATGGTGCGATCCCTGTCGACCGTCGGCCGAACATCGTTTGTGGCGGTGGTTGGCTCGAAGGAACTCATGGCAGCGGCGGTTTCGATGACGGTGTCTTCTCCCAGCGAACTGCCGGCATTGGAAATCCCTGGGCGCGACCTGCAACCGTGTCCAGCAGCAGCGTCAGTCGCGTCGAATACGTGTGATCCCTCCGCACGCGCTCCAATCCGGCAAGCGCAATGCGAAGACGTTCCTCCGGGCGCGGCAGGTAGTAGTCAATCTTCGCGCGCAGGTCCTCGTGACTTCCAAAGGATATCAGTTCTTCACCATCGGCAAAAAGTTGGCTGAGCGCCGGCCGCCAGTCGATCATCTGAAACGCGCCATGTCCACAGACCGCGAAGGCGCGGCTGTTTACCCCCCAAATCTCAGCCGGGTGAAGATTATTGATAACAATGCTGGCTGAGCGGTAGGCCCGGCCCAGGTCAGCGCCGGTCAAGTATCGGTTCTGGATCATCGGCTGAACTGGGCCAGGAAGCATCCACGCTGGAGGCGGGTTTCCCCAGATGCGGACATCGTAGTCGGCGAGGCGCGCGAAGAACGCCTGGCGATAGGTATAGAGATTACCGGCGAACGTCAGGTGGCACGCCATGTCGTCCTGCAGGCTCCGGTCGTCGTGGTCCCACGCTGCCTCCGACAGATAGTACGCAGGTCGTGCCAGCTTTTCACGAAATACGTCCACGATGTACGGGTCCTTGAAGAACAGGAAGTCGAATGGCGCGTTCAGGAAAGAGGTGCGTCCAAGGTTCGCGAGGGCATCGGGATACCACATACAGACCGTAGTGCCCGCCCGCTTCAAGGCCTCGACATGCCTCGGTACCAGGTAGTCGTAGCACAAAAGGACGAGGTCAGCATGCCGCGCGCGGACGGCCGCAATCAATCGATTCCCATTTCGCTCCTGGAGAAATGGCGCACCCAGCGTCAGCGCAGCGGTTTGCAGGCGCCGGGCCACGCGGGACAGCGATCCGGTGCTGATGATCGGCTTCTGTGCGACCTCGAAGGGCACCGCGTCGATACGCAGTCCCTGAAAGCTCTTGAGAATCTCCGATGCAAACGACTCGCTGTAGAACGTGCCGACCACGACGACTCGCATGCTCATGTCTGTCCGGCGCCGGCGCTGAGGAGGCCTGTCGACTTTGCACGGGCCCCTGGAACGAACCACACTGGAACCATGATGAGGATCAGGAGAACAGGGAGAGCACCCACGTACGACGATACCATCCAGCCGTCGGGCCGCACGCCCAGTGTGACCATGAGCGCGGCGCCGGGAAGCCATCGTGCATCCCCCGCCTGCAACCGCGGGAGCGCAACGCGTGTAAACAGCGCAAAGAGCAACGCCACGTAGGCAGCAGAGAACACGACATACGTCCAACCACCATTCCAGTAGGCTTCGCCAAATGCCCCGGGCGAGCTGGCGCTCTGCGACGTGCCCAACGCAAGCATGTTAAAGGTCACTCCCGAGGTCACTACTGGCTTGCCTGGCCAGAGGACGCGTGGCACAAACACAACCGCGAGCAAGTCGAAGGTCTCGCCGGGTATGCCGCGGTCGTACTGATCCATCGCGAACGCTTCGGCACTTGCGTAGACCATCCGCGTCCACGCAAACGAAGGTTGCGCTGCCAGGGCGCTCGATTCTTCCGTCGCGCCCCACGATGCCCGGATGAGGTCCGCGTTTGAGATCGTTTCTCCGCCACTCCAGCGAAGCATTCGGCCGAGCTCCACGACGGGTGTCAGGATCAGATAGAGCGACAGACCGGCGGCGATTGCGGCGGACATCATGCGCCGGCTGGGACGTGCCCAGAACACCCCCAGAAACAACGACAATCCCACGGCGAGCACGTTACTCTTCATCAACATCGCAAACCCGAGCCAGACGTCGATTGCGAAAACCGGTACAAGTACCGGGAGATACTTGCGATGCCCGCGCGCGACCAGGTATCCGAGAAGCGTGATCGCGCCGAGCGTGACGTTCTCGACGCTTTTCAGTATGCCTCCGGTTCCGACGCCCGTCGGATCATCTGCGCGGAGGATGAAGCGCGCGGCGTACCCTACGATCAGGCACGCCCACATCATGCGTTTCGCGATGAAGTCATCGGGATCGAGGCGAGCGCTGGCCTGAGTCGACGGCTGAGGCGGAAGGGCCGCGATGAAAACCGCACACACCAACGCCATGCCGAGGGCATTCAGCACATTGGTCCGCCGGACCCAATAGTCGGTCAGCGGGAAAAAGACGTCCACATACTCCTTGACCTCGGGGGCCAGGAATGGATAAATCGCCGACCCGAAGCCAAAGTACAGCCCATAGGTCAGCAGAAACCACGGCATCGGAGTCAGGATGACCGCCGGTATTTCAACCAGGCGGAAAACGGACCACAGGCATGTCGCGACAAGGATGAGCGGAAGAATCCAGTCCAGCTGACGCCAAGGCACTATGTAGCACACCGTGACGAGGACGGAGCCGATCAACGCCGGCTGCATGGCGTGCGGGAGGCCCGGAGCCGTGCCTGTTGTCACAATGACTTCGTGCCGGAAATACTGAACACGCGCGTCAGGACTCCGCTGCCGCGATCACCGGTTTCGCAAATATTCCAGGCAAGGAGTACTGCACGAAGCACCTGCCATCCAGCAAAACGGATCGACGACGCGATGGAATGGCCCAAGGGGATCGGCCCCATCTCGCGAGCTTCGATTGCTGCCAGCCCATGCATCGCCATCAGCCGGGTCAACAATTGAGGCGTGTAGGATGTCTCGTGCGTGAAATCCGCATATCGTATGGCGCCGCCCAGCGGACTGTCGGCGTTCGGCGTCTGCAGGATCAGACGACCACCTGGCGACAGCTTTGACGTGCACGCAGCGAGAAGCTGCAACGCCTCGTCCTTGCTGAGGTGCTCTATCAAGTCGAGTGCGACGATCACATCGAGCGAGGATTCCGGCATCGAAGCCAGAAACTGAAAAATGTCACCTTCGGTGACACGTGTTCCTCCCTCGCGAGCCAATGCGACCTGCTCGGCGCTGATGTCGATACCGCTCACGTCCGTATATCCCCGAGAGCCGAGATGATAGAGGAGCTGTCCGTCACCGCACGCCAGGTCAACGATGCGTGCGTCGCGATTTGCGGGGAGCCAGTCGCGAAAGTAATGGTCGTAGGGCCGGGCCCATCGGTGCGCGGCCGTTGGGTCGAACCGGGTTGCGCGCCCGCGAAAACCGGTGACGTAGCTGTCGTAGATGCGCTTGCGGTAATCGCTCACGATGATGCTCCGGC
>JBKJKH010000441.1:0-4080 GCA_046597595.1 Gemmatimonadaceae bacterium | reverse complement strand
GTCACGTTCGATGAGACTCGCGTGAAGGCGATCGCGCCGAAGATCGACGGATGGGTCGAGCGGCTCCATGTGGACTTCACTGGACAATCGGTGCGCGAGGGCGAACCGCTGCTTGGCATCTACTCGCCGATGCTGGTCACGGCGCAGGAAGAGTTGCTGCTCGCCGGACGTTTGCTGGCGGACATGTCCGGCGGTTCAGAAGACGCACGAGCCAGCGCGGCCGAATTGCTCACGTCCGCGCGGCGGCGACTTGCCTACTGGGACGTCACCGCCGCGGACATTGCGTCGATTGAGCGCACTGGACAGGTCCGCAGGGTGATCACGCTGCGTGCGCCGGTGGGCGGCTTCGTTCTCGAGAAGAACGTGCTCGAGGGCCAGCGGATCATGGCAGGCGACGCGCTGTACAGGGTCGCGGACCTGAGCAGGGTGTGGGTGGAGGGCGAAGTCTTCGAGCAGGATCTCCCGTCGGTGCGGCTCGGCCAGCGCGTCGCGGCAGAGCTCCGCGCGCTGCCGGGCCGCGAGTTCAGCGGACGGATCGCGTACATCTATCCGACACTCGACCGGGAGACCCGCACCGCGCGCGTGCGGGTGGAATTCATGAATCCCCGCTTTCGCCTCAAACCCGGGATGTACGCGACACTGCGCCTCATGGACGCAGGGAGTGGGGGCGCGCTCAGCGTTCCGCGAAGCGCCGTGCTCTCCACGGGCGAGCGGAATCTGGTCTTCGTCAAGCGCGCCGACGGGATGCTCGAGCCTCGCCTCGTGGATCTCGGTGTGGCCACGGATGACCGTATCGAGATCCTGCGCGGCATCGCCGCCGGTGACATCGTGGTTGCGTCTGCGACGTTTCTCGTCGATGCGGAATCCAACCTCGGAGCGGCGTTAGGCGGCATGGGGAACATGCCGGGGATGGACGTGGCGTCGCCGCGGAAAGTCAGCGTGCCCGTCACGCGACCCAAAGCACCGTAATGCTCAAGCGCATCATTGACTGGGCGGTGAGCAACAAGCTCATCGTGATGTTGTTCACCGGTGTTGCCGTCATCGGCGGTATCTGGGCAATCCGGACGACCCCGCTCGAAGCGCTGCCCGATCTCAGCGACGTGCAGGTGGTCATCCAGGCGGAATACAATGAGCAGGCTCCGCGCATCATCGAGGATCAGGTCACGTACCCGATCGCGGCCGAGATGCTCAAGGTCCCCGGCTCGCGTACGGTGCGGGGTTATTCGTTCTTCGGCGTGAGTTTCGTATACGTCATATTCGATGACGGGGTCGACCTGTACTGGGCGCGCAGTCGTGTGCTCGAGTACCTGAACGGCATCAAGGGAAAGCTCCCGCCGAGCGTGACGCCGACGCTTGGGCCTGACGCGACGGGGCTCGGGTGGGTGTACCAGTACGCACTCGAGGACACAACCGGCCGGCTCAACCTCGCGCAGCTGCGGAGCCTTCAGGACTGGAATCTCCGCTACGCGCTGACTGCCGTCGCCGGTGTCAGTGAGGTGGCGACCGTCGGCGGGTTCGAGAAGCAGTATCAGGTGGACATCGACCCGGCGAAACTCCTCGCGTATCGCATCCCCGTGACGCAGGTGATGGCCGCGATCCAGAACGCGAACAACGATGTCGGCGCGATGGTGATGGAGCTCTCCGAGCGTGAGTACATGGTGCGAGGGCTCGGCTACCTCAAGTCGATCCCGGACATCGAGAACGTCGTTGTCGGCGCGACCGCGGCGGGGACGCCAATCCGCGTCGCGGAGCTCGGACGGGTAACGATCGGGCCCGCCGTGCGGCGTGGCATCGCCGATCTCGATGGCCGCGGCGATGCCGTCGGCGGGATCGTGGTCATGCGCTTCGGCGAAAATGCGCGCGCCACGATCGATCGCGTCAAGGCAAAGCTCGCCGAAGTACAACCGGGGCTTCCCAAGGGAGTCGTGGTGCGCCCGGTCTACGACCGGAGCGAGCTGATCGACCGATCCATCAGCACCGTGCGCTCAACGCTGCTTCAGCAGGCGCTGATCGTGGCGCTCATCTGCGTGCTCTTCCTCATGCACGCACGCTCGGCGCTCGTCGCGGTGATCACGCTTCCCATCAGCGTGCTTATCTCGTTCATCTGCCTGCGCGCTCTCGGCATCAGCGCGGACATCATGTCGCTTGGCGGGATTGCTATTGCCATCGGCGAAATGATCGATGCAGCCATCGTGATGGTGGAGAACATGCACAAGCAACTCGAGCGCCGTGCTCCGCCAGGATCGCGCTTTGTCGATACCGCGCTCCTGAGCGCGCGCGAGCGGTGGGGGATTGTTGCCGCGTCGGCGAAGGAGGTGGGACCGGCGCTCTTTTATTCGCTGCTGATCATCACGGTGTCGTTCATCCCCGTGTTCACGCTCGAGGGACAGGAAGGCCGGCTCTTCAAGCCGCTCGCCCTGACCAAGACGTTCGCCATGGCGGCGGCGAGCCTGCTCAGTCTGACGCTGGTGCCTGTGCTCATGGGGTTCTTCATTCGCGGAAAGATCTATCGGGAGCGCTCGAATCCCTTGAGCCGGGGGATGATTCGCATCTACCGGCCGACACTGGCCTGGGTGCTGGCGCGCCGCGGGCTGGTCATCGCCGGCGCTGTTGCGGCACTCGTCATCACGTGGATTCCGTTCCAGCGCATTGGCAGTGAGTTCATGCCACCGCTTGAAGAAGGAACGATTCTCTACATGCCAAGCACGCTGCCCGGGATCAGTGTGGCACGCGTGCGGGAGCTGCTGCGGCAACAGGACTCGATACTCAAGCGATTTCCGGAAGTCGCGAGCGTCTGGGGCAAGGCGGGTCGCGCCAACACCGCCACCGACCCGGCGGGGCTCGACATGATCGAGACCACTATCGCGCTCAAACCAAAGTCTCAATGGCGCCGGGGCATGACGTACGACCAGCTCATCACCGAGATGGACTCCGCGGTCCGTCTGCCTGGCGTGATCAACGCGTGGACGATGCCGATCAAGGGGCGCATCGACATGCTTGCAACGGGCATCCGCACGCCGGTCGGGATCAAGATCTTCGGGCCCGACCTGGCTGAGCTGGAGCGTCTCGGGCGCGAGGTGGAGCGAGCGGTGCAGGACATCCCCGGAACGCGAAGCGCGTTTGCCGAACGAGCCGTGTCGGGCTACTACCTCGACATTGATATCGATCGAGCGGCGGCCGCACGCCACGGACTCAACGTGGGCGACGTGCAGACGGTGATCGCGACGGCCATCGGCGGCATGACGATCACGCAGACGGTCGAAGGTCGCGAGCGGTACGGTGTGCGCGTGCGCTACCCGCAGGAGCTGCGCGATACCCCGGAACGCCTTGCCTCGGTGCTCGTGCCCGTGAGCCACGGCATTGTGGGTGCCGGCGCGCCGGCGGGCGACATCATGGGCGGTCGGGCCACGGGCGGTGTGGGGATGCCGGGCGGGGCCTCCGGGGGAGTTGCGCAGGTGCCCCTCGGGCAAGTTGCGACAATTCGCCAGGTGGCGGGCCCGATGGTTGTGCGCACGGAGGATGCGGTCCCAACGGCGTGGGTGTACGTCGATGTTGCAGGGCGCGATGTGGGGAGTTATGTCGCCGCAGCGAAGCAGGCCGTGAGTGCCGCGGTATCGCTTCCTTCTGGCTACTCCATCCAGTGGAGCGGACAGTATGAATACATGGAGCGCGCGAAGTCGAAGATGCAACTCGTCGTGCCCGCGACGCTCGCGCTCGTGTTTCTGCTGCTGTACGCGAACTTCCGCAACGTCTCCGAGACGCTGATCGTGATGCTCTCGATCCCGTTCACGCTAGTGGGCGGGATCTGGTTCCTGTGGGCGCTTGGCTACAACTGGTCCGTGGGCGTGACGATCGGGTTCCTTGCGCTCGCTGGCGTGGCGGCCGAGACAGGCGTGGTCATGCTCGTCTACCTGGATCAGGAGTGGGCAGCACGCCGGGCCGACGGTCGCGTGCCGACGCTGCTCGACTTGTATGATGCGGTCATGACAGGCGCAGTTGAGCGCGTACGCCCGATGATGATGACCGTCGCTTCGACGATGATCGGCTTGTTGCCGATCCTGTGGGGGGGAGGAACCGGCG
>JBKJKH010000264.1:0-5545 GCA_046597595.1 Gemmatimonadaceae bacterium | reverse complement strand
TTGCGCGCGTAGTAGAGCAACGGGGTGCCACAGCGCCAGCAGTGCGGATACGAATGCGACTCCTTCCCCGCCTTCCACAGCACGTCGCGCAGCCGGAGTTCCTCGATGATGATCGGGTCCGCCTCCTTCGCGAACTTGCCACCGACAAGCGGCATGCCTTCGGGAAACTCACCGCGCGCGTTGATCGGCTGCATGAACGCGAGGCCGTGCCGCTGGCGAGCGGCGTAATCATCCGCACCGAACGCCGGCGCCATGTGCACGACACCCGTGCCGTCGTCCGCCGACACGAACGATTCCGCAACGATTACTTCGCTCTTTCCCTCGGCAAGCGGCACCCAGTCAAGCGGACGACGATAGCGCATGCCGGCCAGCTGCGCGCCCGTGAACGCGGCGATGCGATCCCACCGGTCCTCCCAGTCTGCGCCCAGCACGCCCGCCGCGCGTGATGCCGCCAGCAGAATCGTCCACTCTGCGCCCTTCTTCTTGCGCAGCTCGAGGTATTCGAGATCCGGATGCACGGCGAGCGCGACGTTGGACACGAGCGTCCACGGCGTCGTCGTCCACACGAGGATACGCCGGCGTGGTCCACGACTCGTCACCCCGATCGTGTCGCCCACCTTGTGCTTGACGTTTGCGCCTGGTCCGTCGAGCGCGGCCCCCACTCGCGACGACTCCTCTTCCGCGACGAGATCGAGGGCGATGAAGACGCTGGGGTCTTCCACGTCACGATATCCGAGGGCGAGTTCATGGCTGCTCAGCGTGGTGCCGCAGCGCCCGCAGTACGGCAGGATCTTGTGGCCGCGATACAGCAGGTCCCGCGCGTGCATGGTGGAGAGGGCCCACCAGACGCTCTCGATGTACTCGTTGCTGTACGTCGTGTAAGGATGCTCGTAGTCGAGCCAGTAGCCGATGCGGGCACTGAGGCGCTCCCACTCCTCCCGGTACGTGAAGACGCTCTCCCGGCAACGGCGGTTGAACTCCTCGACGCCGACTTCCTCGATGAGCTTCTTGCCGGTGCGCTTCTTCAGGGCTTCCTCGCTCAGTCCTTCGCGCGCCTGCAGTTCGGCAGCAAGCTGCTTCTCGACTTCGATCTCGACGGGGAGACCGTGCGTGTCCCATCCCGCCTTGCGGTCCACGTGAAACCCGCGCATGGCGCGATGCCGGCAGAACAGGTCCTTGAGCGTCCTCGCAAAGACGTGATGAATACCGGGCCGTCCGTTGGCGGTGGGCGGCCCCTCGAAGAACACCCACTCGGGATTTCCAGCGGACGCCGCGAGCGTGCGCTCGAACAGCTGCTCGTCGCGCCAGCGCGCAAGCAACTCCTCTTCCATTTCCGCGGGCTGTCGATCAGCGGCGAGGGGACGGAACTGCCTCGGGGAGGCACTGGCGGTAGTCACGGACACGCGGTGCGGAGCACGCTCAGAGTCGCTCGAGCACGCCCGACACGAGCGATGTGAGCCGCGGCTCCGCGGTGTTCGCCGTCGCGATAATGCGCTCGAGGCTGGCGGGCTGCAGCGAATCCGGCAGGCATTGGTCGGTGATGATCGAAATGCCCAGCACCCGCATGCCCCCGTGTACCGCGACGATGACTTCAGGAACAGTCGACATGCCCACGACATCCGCGCCGAGGTTCCGCAGCATCCGGTACTCGGCGCGCGTCTCGAGGCTTGGGCCCGGCACCGCGACATACACGCCTTCACGCAATGCAATGTCCCGCTCGCGCGCGACGTCGCGAGCCAGCTCGCGCAGCCCGGCATCATACGGGTCCGACATGTCCGGGAACCGGGGGCCGAGTGATTCGTCATTCGGACCAATCAGCGGATTGTCACCGAGGAGGTTGATGTGATCGGCAATCAGCATCAGGTCGCCGGGCGCCCAGAGCGGGTGCATGCCCCCGCACGCGTTCGAGACGATCAGGGTCTTTGCACCGAGTTCGCGTAACACGCGCACCGGGAAGGTCACCTGGCGCAGCGAGTACCCTTCGTAGCGATGGAACCGGCCCTGCATGGCGACGACCCGCTTCCCGCCCAGCGTGCCGCACAGCAGCATGCCCGCATGCGTCTCGACGGTCGAGAGCGGGAAGCCGGCAATATTCGCATACTCGACCTGCGCCTCAGCCTTGATCTCCGCACCAAGACGGCCGAGCCCTGTGCCGAGGATGATCGCCACATCCGGGACCGCACTCCATTGTGCGCGCACGACTGCGGCGGCGCGATGGATGCGCTCCGCGGAGTGCGCGTCCTCGAGCCGCTCATCCTCGAGCATGATCCGGTGCTCGAGCGTGTTCTGCAGCTGCGGGGCGCTGATGCGTGGCGAGTCCGTCATGCGGGCTCGGCTCCGTCCATCCACGACCCGGAAATGCGCGGCGTGGTGGCAACGTCCGCCGCGACCGCGTCCGGCAGCCTGGCCGGTTGCGATGACGTGCGTGGCGCGATCGGTGGAGGCAGCGCCGGCGAGTCCATTGCCGCCTCGACTTCCGCGAGCTGGCGTTCCGCGAGCGACCGCAGGTGTGTGAGGTACGTGCGCTTCAGCCGTTCGAGTTGCTCGAGCTGCTCCTGCATGCGCCGGATGTCCGCGTGCGCCTGGTCGAGGATCCGCTCCGCTTCGTTCCGTGCCTCCCGCAAGACGAGTTGGCCCTCGCGGTCTGCCTGGTCGCGAATCTCGGCCCTCAACTCCTGCGCGGAGATGAGCGCTTCGTTCAGCGCCTTGTCACGGTCGCGATACGCGCGCAGCTGCTCGTGAAAGCTCTTCGCCTTTCCGTCGAGCTCCTGATTGACGCGCGTAATCCGCTCGAGCTCATCGGCAACCTGCTCGCGAAACTGGTCAACGCGCGCCTTGTCGTAGCCGCGCAGTGCGTTGCCGAACTCGTAGCGGCGGACGTCGAGTGGTGTGAGATGAAAGGATTCGTCGATCATCCAGGCCTCGCTCCAAACAGCACGGTGCCGAGGCGGACGATCGTCGCCCCCTCCTCGATTGCCATCTCGTAATCGTTGGACATTCCCATCGAAAGCTCCGTTGCCGGGTGTCCGGCATCTGCGAGGTGGGTCAATGTCTCGCGCGCGCCGGCGAACGTCGCGCGCAGCACGCTTTCCGGCGCATCAAAGGGCGCCATGGTCATCACGCCTCGTACCCGAACTCCCGTCATCGCGCGCAGTTGCTCCGCAGTCGTGGCAAGTGATGCCGGCGTGAACCCACCCTTGGTGCTCTCGCCGGACACATTCACCTGTACCAGCGCGTCCACCGGCGTGCCGCGCGCACGCCCGTACGCATCGATTTCTCCTGCCAATCGTTCGCTGTCCATCGATTGCACCAGCGTGAAGCCCTCGAGGCGCCGAACCTTGTTGCGTTGCAGGTGGCCAATGAGGTGCCACCGCACCGGCATCGTCACTTCCGCCTGCTTGGCGAGCGCTTCCTGCACCCTGTTTTCTCCCACGTCCGGAAGTCCAGCGTTCCAGGCCGCGAGCACGGCATCGGCACCGTGAGTCTTGGTCACGGCGACGATCAGTACCGTTTGACCATGCCCTCCCCGTGCCACTGCGCCGGCAATCCGCCCGCGTACTTCGGAGAGCCTGTCCGGCAAGTCCGGAAATGGCATAACACTCAAGTTTACCGGAAGTTACAGGTCGAGGCAAGTAACGCGGACGCGCGCGCGCGACCGCCGTCGGCAAGCGCGATTGAAGGACATTGGAGCAGCGATCGGATGTATCGCGGGGTGTCGTCGAGCGCATTCAGGGACTCACCAAGCGCAAGTGCGTCGCCGGCGTTCTCTGCGGCCGTCTGCACGCGCCGCTCGTCAACGGTCATCCCCGGCCGGGTCGCACGCACGTAGACGAGACCCCAGAACGCCCACCCGCTGCCAGCCGCCGCCCGGTCTGGTGGCGAGACGCTCACGTCGGTAGCGACGTCTCGCCCTTTCTCAACGGCCAGGGCGCTGATCCGGGCGATGGCCTCCCGCGTCCCACGCCACTCCGCGACCGATGAATGATCCGCCAGCCCATAGCGGCGATGGAGCTCGTCGCGGTACCAACCGGCGCCGAGCAGGGGAATCGTGACCACCACGACATCACGCCGAACGTGCTCCACCTGCTGCAGATACCACAGCGGATACGTGTCGTTGTCGCCCGCAACGAACAGCACGGTATTGAGCGGGAGCGGTCGCAGCAGTTCGACGCCAAAAACGCGCGGCAACTGCGCCTCAGGTTGCCCGCGACGATTGTTGACGGGCCAGTTCAGCACCACAGGCACAAGCACGACAGCCGCCACCGCCCAATCCCGGCCGCGGCCCAGTCGCGCACTCACGCGCCATGCGCCGAGCGCCACCCACGCGCCCCAGGCCCAGAAGCCAAGCGCAAAGAAGTAGTCTCGCTCGCGCGGCTCGTGCGGCATGTCCGGAGGAAGAATGCCGTATCCGATACTCGGGCCCGCGCGCAGGTTGAGTTGCGCCGCCGCCCCCAGCGTTCCCGCAAGCAGCAACACGAGCATGGCGCGCCAGCTCGGCCGGTGGCGTTCGCGATGCTCGATGCCACCCATGATGCCTAACGCCACGAAGACGATGCTGACAGCGAGCCGCGCGACAGAAACGCGCGACGACGGCGCGAGGCCGATGCCGAACTGCCAGTCCGCATACTGGAGGACGTTCGCCACCTGCATCCAGACCGGCGCGTTCCGCGGCCACAGCGGCGACACGGCGTACTGGTCGCGCCGCACGACCGCCAGCCAGGATGTGAGCTCCGCGGGATTGCCCTGGTTGAGCACGGGGTCGTGCTGCGCGCGCAGGTAGAGGATGATCCATGGCGTGGCGCCCACGAGGACCGCACCACCCATCGCCAATGCGCGGCCCGTGAGCGCCCGTCCCCGCATTGCGCCAGCGGCGACGCTCGCGGCCATCACCACTATTCCGCCCAGCACGAACCACGGCGCCACGAGCGCTGTGCCTGCGGCCAGCAGGCATACTCCGCCGAGCAGCGCCGCGAGCTGCCAGTCAGTGGTGCCATCCTCGGCTTGCGCGGCCAGCAGCGCCGCAGCCGGACCAGCGAGCAGTGCGCTTGGATGAAGGGATCCGGCAAGTCCCAGCAGATAGGCGAGCAGCACCGTGGCGCGCAGCGGATTCTCGCGCCCTGGTCGCGACGCCGCAGATCCGGCGAGCATCATCACCATCATCAGCAGCAGCGAAGACGCGTACACCTCGGTTTCGGTCGCGCTCGCCCACACGGTGTAGCCGGCACCGGCGCAGACGGCCGCCGCGACGCCAACACGCCCGTTGTGCGTCCAGCGCGTAATGAGCCATGCGAGGATTGCGCCTGCCGACGCCGTGCAGACCGCTGACAGCAGATTCGTCTCGAAGGCGATGCCTGGCGCCGGGAACGCGAGTGTCCACGCGCGTCCTACCGTGACATAAAGCGGTGTTCCCGGCGGATGGGGCACGCCGTACCCATAAATCGCAGAGATGAACTCCCCGGCATCCCAGAAAGTCACGCCGGGCGCCATGGTGGCCACGTACAACGCGAGCAGGATGACTCCGGCGACACCAGCCGCGCGCGCGGGT
>JBKJKH010000192.1:0-2511 GCA_046597595.1 Gemmatimonadaceae bacterium | reverse complement strand
ATGGTGGCAGGAGACACACCAAGGCCAAAGCGCCGCGACAACGTTCGCGAACCTGCTGGCTCGGCCGTCTCCACGTACGCCTGAATTACCGCCGCAAGCACGCGGCGCTCGCGGTCCGAGAGTTCGGGTAGCGCCATAAGTTCACGAATACTAACGACTTCGAAGGGCCGTCAAGTCTGCGGCCAAAGTATCGAGACGCATCCAACCCGAGGCAGTCAGGCGCAGGGTGCTCTCCCGCACATGACCCCACCCAGCCTCCAGCCACTTCCCGACGTGATCGATCTCGACCGGATCGAGCCGAAGGCCACTCGTGGTGCGTAGTCCCAGATACACCTCCTCCGCGATTTCAGCGCTTCGATCGAGCACCTCGCTCTCATCGACCGGATCGCGCGCGTCTACGAGTCGCTGCACCCATTCAGCGTACGGCTTCACGTTCCACCTGCGGACCGAGCCAGCGAACTCGTGCGCAGCAGGGCCGAAACCGGCATACGGGACGCGGGTCCAGTACATCGAGTTATGCCGCGAACTCCGTCCCGGGAGCGCGAAGTTCGACACCTCATAGTGCTCGAACCCGGCGCTCTGGAACGTCTCGTGTGCGAACAGGAACTCCTGCTCGTAACGCTCCTCGGGAGCCTCCGTCACGGTGCCGCGTTGATGCCAGCGACCAAGCGGAGTTGCCGGCTCGACGGTGAGTCCGTACAGGGAGACATGTTGCGGCTCGAGCGCGAGTGCCTGGTCGATATCCGCGCGCCAGTCGCGCTCGAGGTTCTCCGGCAGCGCAAAGATCAGGTCGATCGAGATGTTCACCAGACCTTCGTCGCGCAGCGTGCGCACCGCATCGCCGATACGCCTGGCGTCGTGCACTCGATGCATCCACTCCAGCACCGTGTCGTGAAACGACTGCGCGCCGAGGCTCACACGAGTGACGCCGGCGCGGAGCCAGGTCGCCGCGACCTCTGGCGTGACATCCTCCGGGTTGGCCTCGATGGTGATCTCCGCCTGGGGCGCGATGGTCGCGCGCTCCCGGATGGCATGGAGGACAGCCGCGATGCCGTCGCCACCAAGCCGTGATGGCGTGCCGCCACCGAGGTAGACGGTCTGCAGCCCCTCTGTCGCGAAGGGGCGAATCGCCAACTCGGTGCGCAGCGCATCCACAAACTCGCGTACCGGCGTGGTGCGACGCACCGCGATCGAGAAATCGCAGTACGTGCAGCGGCGCGCGCAGAACGGAATGTGGACGTAGAGATGGTTCACGCCACGTAAGCTATCAACGGCGTTCGACGAGTGACTGACACGAGTGAGCACGAGTCACTCATCTTCCCTCGTGTCAATCACTCGTCTTTGCTTCACCGTCGTCGGATCGTCCCCGTAAGCTCGCACTCGACGACGCCGGCAATCTCCAGCGTTGCGACCGCCGCGAGACACCGGCGCGCGGGCAACGCCGCCCGCGATGTGAGCGTGTCCATGTCCAACGCTCCCGCGGCGAGCGCCTGCCAGACCGCGCGCTGATCGGTGTCGAGTTCCGGCTCCCGCAGCGCTGGGGCATGAGCAAGACCAGCGAGCGAGAGCGCATCCTCAATGGACGTGATGACGGCGGCTCCGTCGCGCATCAGCGCATTCGACCCCGCACTCTGCGGGGAATCCACCGGACCTGGCACCACCGCCACGGTGCGGCCGAGCGTCAGCGCGTGATCAACAGTCCCGAGCGCGCCGCTCTTCACGGGTGCCTCGATCACGATCACGAGCGACGCGAGCCCCGCGATGATGCGGTTCCGGCGCGGGAAGGAGCCACGCAACGCGCCACTCCCAACCGGAAATTCGGACAGGAGCAATCCACGCCGCGCGATTTCCGCGTGGAGCGCACGGTTCCCCACTGGATAGGGAACGTCCACACCCGTGCCGAGCACCGCCGCGGTCGCACCACCCGCACTCAGCGCCCCCCGATGCGCGGCCGAGTCGATGCCGCGCGCCATGCCGCTCACTACGCAGGCGCCGCCGCGCGCAAGCGCAGACGCAATCTCGCGCGACATGCGCTCACCATACGCCGTGGCGCCGCGCGTGCCCACGATCGCAACCACCGTCCGGTCGAGCACCGCGCGGTTCCCGATCGTGAAAAGCACCTTCGGCGGCGCACCGAGCTCGCGTAGCGCGTGCGGATAGCGCACATCGGCCAGCTGCAGCGCCTCAGGGGAGGGCATTCGCGTCGTCACGACGCTCCTCCGCACGCTTCAGCGGCATCAGCGCCGTCCACCACCCAGCGAGCATGGTATCCAGACCGGTCCGCGCGGCACCGCTCACCGCGTACGCCCCCAATGCTCCAGGCATCTCGATGGGTGGCACATACACCTCGCCCATCAGGTCCATCTTCGTGAAGACGACGACATGCGGCTTCGCGGCGAGTTCCAGCGAATACGCGCGGATCTCGGCGCGAAGCTGATCGTATTCCGCCTGCCAGTCCATCGCATCAATCGGAATCACGAACGCCAGCATGCGGGTGCGCTCGATGTGCCG
>JBKJKH010000025.1:0-5478 GCA_046597595.1 Gemmatimonadaceae bacterium | reverse complement strand
GTTTCCCCTTCGCGACACGTCCTGCGGTCACTGTGACACGGCGCTCCCGCTGCACAAGCGCAGCCTGATGGTGAGCACGGGCGTGATTGAAGTCTGCGAGGCGTGCGGAGTGCTCCTCTACGCAACAAAATGACTGTGTCGCGCTGACGCACACGCCTAACTTTCGGGCGTGACCGCCGCTCCGCCACTCCCGCACACATTCGTCCGCCCGCGTCCCAGATGGGTCATCGCTCCGCCTCCTGATGAGGCGGCCGCGAACCGCATCGCCGAAGCGCTCCATCTCCCTCCGGTCGTCTGCCGGCTCCTGGTGGGCCGTGGCTACGCCGATCCCGAATCGGGCCGGCGCTACCTTCGGCCGCGCCTCGATCAGCTGCACGATCCCGCGCTGATGCTTGACCTTGATCTCGCCGTCGACCGCCTTGCCACCGCGATCCGCAACGGCGAAACGATCCTCGTGCATGGCGATTACGACGTCGATGGCATGAGCAGCACGTCCCTGCTGACGCGCACCATCCGGACGCTTGGCGGCACAGCGGTCCCGTTCATTCCTCGTCGCCTCGCCGATGGCTACGACCTTGGTACTGCCGGCGTGGCTGCCGCGGTGGCCTCCGGGGCCTCAGTCGTTCTCACGGCAGATTGCGGAACGAGTGCCCACGCGGCCATCGCCGATCTTTGCGCGCGCGGGATCGATGTGATCGTCGCCGATCATCACCTTCCGGGTGGCGCCGTTCCATCATGCCTCGCGGTCCTGAACCCACGGCGCGAGGGCTGCGGATACCCGGACAAGGATCTTGCCGCCGTGGGCGTCGCGTTCAAGCTCGCGCTCGCGCTGACGAAAAAACTCGGTGGCAAGGAGGCTGCCGTCTTCGCCATGCTCGATCTCGTCGCCCTGGCGACGGTCGCTGACATTGCTCCCCTGCGTGGCGAGAATCGTGTCATGGTGCGCGCGGGGCTGCGCCTGCTCAATGCGACACAAAACATCGGGCTTCGCGCCCTGATACGCGCCGCGGGTCTTGAAGGCAAGCCGCTCACCGCGGGACGTATTGGCTTCGTGCTCGCACCGCGGCTCAACGCGGTGGGCCGGCTCGACCGCGCGCTGCGCGGTGTAGAGCTGTTGCTGTCGGACAATGAGCACGACGCCAATGTGATCGCGCGCGATCTCGAGGAGCTCAATCGGGAGCGCCAGGAGATCGACCGTCGCACGCTGGTCGAGGCACGGCAGCAGCTCGAGCGCATGGATGTGGAAGCGATATCCGGCATTGTGCTCGCGAGTGACCAGTGGCACGCGGGGGTCATCGGCATCGTTGCGTCGCGAGTCGTGGAGGAATATTGCCGGCCCGCGCTGCTCATCTCGGTGGACGGCGACGAGGGGAAAGGCTCGGGCCGATCCATCCCCGGCTTCGACCTGCACGGGGCGCTGGGCGAGTGCAGCGACCTCCTCAAGCGCTACGGCGGGCATCGCGCGGCCGCGGGAATCACCATCGCAGCTGACAAGATTCCGGAATTCGCCGAGCGTTTCAATGCTGTCGCCGAGTCGCACCTGACGAAGGCGCAACTCGTGCCCGAGCTGCGCATCGGCCTGGTGTTGAGCGCCGATGGGCTGCACGACGAACTCGAGACATTGCTACGCCACTTTGAACCACACGGCATCGGGAACCCCGGACCGAGTTTTCTCGTGCGCGGGGCGAAGCTGGCTGGGCCACCACGTATTGTGGGGAGCGACGGACTCAAGCTGCGCATTGTCTCTTCGCGCGGTGACCTCGATGCCATCGGGTGGGGGCTCGCGGCGCGCCGGCCGGAGCTGCTCGACGCTGGTGGAGTCGATCTCGTGGTGCGTCTCGAGCGCGACGAATGGAATGGCGTGAGCCGGTTGCAGGCACGCGTACTCGATTTCGTGGTCGCGACGCCCGTCGCAGCCCCCTGACACGGTGCGCATCGTCGCGGGGCAGTGGCGTGGACGCCGGCTCAGGACGCCAGACGGTGATCGCGTGCGCCCCACCTCTGATCGCGTCCGCGAGGCGTGGATGAGCATTGTCGCCGGCTCCATCCCGGGCGCGCGAGTCCTTGACCTCTTTGCCGGATCAGGCGCGCTGGGTCTCGAAGCCCTGTCGCGCGGCGCCGATCACGCCGTCTTTGTCGACAGCCATGCCGACAGCCTGGCTGCGGTGCAGGAGAACGCAAAGGCGCTTGGCGCCCTCACCCGGTGCACACTACACAGGCAAGACGCGCTGCAATACCTCCAGAGGCTCACGCGATTGACGTACGATGTCGCGTTTGCGGATCCGCCGTATGGGAAGGGACTCGCAGAGGGTGTCGCGCATCAGTGGCTTCGTGAGCCATTCGCGCGCGTCATGGGAGTGGAGCACGCGATCGCTGACGCGATGCCCGCGGGCGGTGAAACACGGCGCTACGGCGATACCGCGATTACGTTCTTTCGCGCAGTGGACGTTTGACCGAACACCGGAGGAGCATGCACGTCACCGCGATCTACGCCGGCAGCTTCGACCCGATCACCCACGGGCACGCGGATCTCATCCGGCGCTCGCTCGAGTTCTGTGACCGGCTCATCGTCGCCGTCGCCACGAATCCCAACAAGGTGCCGCTCTTCACGTATGAGGAGCGTGTGGCCTACATCGGCGATGCCGCGGACCACGATGCGCGGGTGGAAGTCCACCAGTTTGGAGGCCTGCTGGCGGATTTCGCGAAACAGGTCAACGCGACGCTGCTGATACGCGGACTGCGCGCGGTCGCGGACTTCGAGTACGAGTTCCAGATGGCGTTGATGAACAGGCATCTCTCGCCAAAGCTCGAAACGGTGTTCATGGTGCCGTCGCTGGAAACGACCTACATCTCGTCGAGCCTGGTGAAGGAGGTCGCGCGCTTCGGTGGCGATGTGTCCGGCCTCGTCACGCCACTGGTATCCAGGGCGTTGCGCGAGAAGTTTGCGACTGGAGGCGGGACCGCGCGGTGAGCTTCATTGCGCGCGTCCGCGAGCGGGCGTCGGCCGCCCGCCGCCGCCTTGCTTTTCCCGAATCATGGGACCCTCGCGTGCGCGAGGCCGTGCGGCAGCTCGTGGCCGAGCGGATTGCGACCCCGGTGCTGCTGCGCGACCCGTCGCGCCCGGAGACCTTCGAGCCGATTCCGGGAACGGAGATGGCGGATGTGGCGGATCCGGTCACGCGGGCACGCGCTGCCGCGGCACTGCTCGCGGTGCGCGGCAGGAAGGGCATGACCGAAGAAGAAGCGGATCGCCTTGCCTGCGATCCGATGTTCAGCGCCACGGCGATGCTTCGTGACGGGGCCGTCGATGGTGTCGTGTCCGGATGCGTCTATCCCACTGCCGATGTCCTGCGCGCCGCGTTCTGGCTCCTGGGGCCGGCGCCGGGCGTCCGCACGATCTCATCTGCCTTCTACATGGTGGTGCCGGAGTTTCGCGGCGCGGGCGAGGAGACGCTGACCTTTACCGACTGCGCCGTCGTGCGCGAACCCACGTCGGGCCAGCTGGCAGACATCGCCATCGCCGCGGCGCGCGACCGCGTGCGTCTTGTAGGAGATGTGCCGGTCGTCGCGATGCTCTCGTTCAGCACCCGGGGAAGCGGCTCGTCGTCCAGCGTCAACCGCATGCGGGAAGCGGTCGAAATCGTGCGGACGAGGGAGCCCGGACTGGAGATCGATGGGGAGGTCCAGGCCGACGCCGCCCTCATCGCGGCGGTGGCGGAACGAAAGGCTCCCGGCAGCGCCGTCGCGGGACGCGCAAACGTGCTCGTTTTCCCATCGCTGGACGCGGGAAATATCGCCTACAAGCTCGTCCAGCGACTCGCGGATGCGGAGGCGGTCGGTCCCATCCTCCAGGGGCTGGCTCGCCCCTGCAACGACCTGTCGCGCGGCGCCTCACCCACCGATATCGTCAACGTCGCCGCCATCACCGCGCTGCAGGGCGAAGCGGGGTAGGGGGCAGGCCGCGGCGAGCACGAGCGTTGCACGGGGAGCGTCGAATCGCGGCGGGTACCGGGCACTCGTTCGGTTGCTTCACAACGACGCGCGCGATATCATCCGCACGTCGCTGGGAATGCTTCGACTTACGGTAACTACGGACGAGGGCGCCGATGAGCTTCACCATTAAGAAGCAGGGAGAGGTGTGCGTGGTGGATGTGGAGGGGCAGCTCATCGTCGGTAACCGGCAGGAGCTCAAGCAGAAAGTTCTCGACGAGCTCGAGAAAGGCGAACGGAAATTCCTGATCGACTTCAGCCAGACCGGCTACATCGACAGCTCGGGCCTCGGCGTACTCGTTTCGCTTTCGAAGAAGATTCGCGAGCAGGGCGGCGAGTTGCGGCTGGCGAACCTGAATGACGATCTCAAGACGCTGTTCGAGCTGACCAAGCTCGACACCCTCTTCCAGATCTCCGACACACGCGAGCGCGCGCTCGAGACGTTCTGAGCGTGCCCCTTCCGGCGGGCGGCAATGGCCGCCCTGCCGGACCATAGTCCTGACTCCCTGATCATGAGCGACATACGCGTGGCGCTCGACGTCGAAATTCCCAGCGACGTCAATGAGATCGAACGCGTTGTGGAGTTGGTCCGGCGCGAATGCGTAGGCCTGCATTTTCCCTCGCGCGCCTGCACGCTCAATATCCCTGTGGCGCTGTCCGAAGCCATCTCGAATGCCATTCTGCGCGGCAATCGGGAAGACGTCCGCAAGCATGTGCGGGTACGGGCGATGGTTGATGACCGCCACCTGGTGCTCGAAATCTCCGACGAGGGCGACGGGTTCGAGTTCGATGACGGCATCATGGATCCGACGACCCCCGACCAGCTGGGGCGGGAGGATGGGCGTGGGCTTTTCCTCATGACGAAGCTGATGGACCGCGTCGAGCGCTTCACGCGTGGCGGGAACGTGGTGCGCCTCACCCTCAACCGCAGCTAGGCTCGTGCGGGACCTCGATTCGGTCCTTCATGCCTTCCACGTGGCCACAGGATGTCCTGCGGCCGTGTGGACGCAGCCCGCGCCAGAATCCCAATTCGTGGTAGAGGCCGGATTGAAGCCAGCCGAGGAGATGAATTTCGACCTGACCGGCAGTGCGACGGCGCTGGTGGAGACTGCGACAGGTCCCGTGCTCGCGAGCCCGATCGCGGGCCCAAAGCGCGCGTGGCTGGTGATCGGCCCGTGCAGCGAGGGCGACGAGGCATTACGCCGCTACTGCGGCTTCCTGCAGCCAGTCATCGCCCAGTACATGCAGTCCGGCATGGAGGTCGAGCATGCCGCGCGCGAGCTCGCCGAGCGCTACGAGGAAATCAACCTGCTCTACACCATCAGCGAGATTCTGGGCCGCACCCTCACGCTCGAAGATGCCGCAGCGACTATCCTCACGGAAATCTCGGAGACCGTAGGCGCACGGCGCGGTGCCATCCTCGTCCACGACCGGGTCACCGATACGCTGCAATGCATCGCGGCCATTGGCGCGGTCCGCGATGACGTT
>JBKJKH010000484.1:0-2927 GCA_046597595.1 Gemmatimonadaceae bacterium | reverse complement strand
TGAAGTGGAACGAGGCGCGCGGCCACTACGACGTCGGAGCGATCGACTGGGACGAGTTCAAGCGTGTGCTCGCAGGGGACGGTCCCTGCAATCGCGAGCGGCTGGCGACGCGAGCGCGCGTGCACGAGGAGGGCGGATGGGTTCGCGAAGCCGCACTCGCTCATGCGCGGAAAGAGCGGAAGGGTGCCGCATGAGCTCCGATTGGCCACTCTATGAAGTCTTCATCCGCAGCAAGCAGGGACTCGATCACAAGCATTGCGGCAGCCTGCACGCGCCAGATCCGGCGATGGCGCTGAAGATGGCGCGCGACGTCTACACACGACGAATGGAAGGCGTGTCGATCTGGGTGGTGCCGTCTAAGGCAATTACCGCCTCCGATCCCGACAGCAAGGACACGATGTTCGATCCGGCAGCCGACAAGGTCTACCGGCATCCGACGTTCTACAAGCTGCCGGATGAAGTGGATTACATGTGATGTGCGCGATGACGACGAACGAACCGACTGGTCCCAACGTGCGCGACGGGATCCTCAGCGACCAACGCAGGGATCACGACAGGATCGGTTCGACCCCACACGTCGAGTACCTGCTTCGGCTCGGTGACAATTCGCTCGTCCTCGGCCAGCGTCTCTCCGAATGGTGCGGTCACGGGCCGATCCTCGAGGAGGACATCGCGCTCGCCAACATGGCGCTCGACCTCATTGGCCAGGCGACGATGCTCTACAAGGTCGCGGGCCAGGTCGAAGGCAAGGGGCGCGACGAGGATGCGCTCGCCTTCCTGCGCGATACGCGCGAGTATCGCAACGTGCTTCTGGCGGAGTTGCCGAAGGGCGATTTCGCGTTCACCATCACGAGGCAATTCTTTTACAGCGCGTATGCGTTCGGGCAACTCGAGGCGCTCCAGAAGAGCGTGTACCCCGATCTCGCAGGGATTGCCGCCAAGGCCTTGAAGGAAACGCGCTATCACGTCCGGCACTGCGGCGAATGGGTGATCAAGCTCGGAGACGGCACCCCCGAGAGTCACGCTCGCACGCAGAAAGCTGTGGATGAACTGTGGCGCTACACCGGCGAGCTGTTTCTCGTGGACGCACTCGATGAGCCGGTATTCGCGGCCGGTCTTGCGCCTGATCCGCGACCCATGGAGTCGACGTGGCGCGGCCAGGTCGCCGACGTGCTGGCGCGCGCGACGCTCACGATGCCCGAGGCGACGTACATGCAGCGCGGAGGTCGGCAGGGCCAGCACACAGAGCACCTCGGGCTCATGCTCGCCGAGATGCAGGTGCTGCAACGCAGCTATCCGGGCGCGCAGTGGTAGCCGTTGCGCCGGCAGTCGAGCGCGCGTGGGAGGCGGTCCGCAGCGTGCTCGATCCCGAGGTGCCCGTGCTGTCCGTCGTGGACCTTGGCATCGTGCGGGACATCGTGCTCGAGGGAGACGCGGTGACGGTGCGCGTGACGCCGACGTACTCTGGCTGTCCCGCACTCCGCGTGATCGAGGACGACATCGTGGCGGCGCTGCACGCAGCAGGCTTTGCCGATGCACGCGTCGAGACAGTGTATCAGCCTGCGTGGACGACCGACTGGATTTCGGTCGAAGGGCGCAACCGGCTGCGGGAATATGGGATTGCGCCACCGGGGCCACGCGGACCGGATTCATCGGAACTCGTGCCGTTGCACCGCGCCGTGCCGACGCTCGAGTGCCCGTTCTGCGCATCGCGCCGCACCGAGCGCAAATCCGAATTCGGATCGACCGCGTGCAAGTCGCTCTGGTTCTGTAATGCGTGCCGGCAGCCGTTCGAGGAGTTCAAGGCGATCTAGCCAGTGGCTGGCGCGGTGATTCATGGCGCGCGGCCAGATCTACCGATGAAACGTTCCACGGAACTCGCAGGTTTACCGTCCGTGACGGGAAAATGACCAAAGAAAATTGACCACAGAGGGCACAGAGGACGCGGAGGATACCTTGAGCCCCTCCGCGTCCTCCGCGCCCTCTGTGGTTCGATATTATCTGCCTCAAGCCTGGGAATTGTCTCTCGTGAGCGTCCGGATCCCGCCCCAGGGTCCTCGTTCCTTATTCTTCGCGCGTACAACCCTCACATCGCAAGCAACCCCTCGATCCGCGCCGCTATCTGCTCACTATCGGGAAGCACCGCGTTCAAGAGTACAGGATGATACGGCATTGGCACGTCCTCCACTGCGAGCCGATCCACGGGCGCATCCAGGAACCAGAACACCTCCTTCGCGACGGTCGCCGCGATCTCCGCACCGAATCCCGCTGTCACGTTGTCCTCATGCACGATGAGGCAACGCCCCGTCTTCTTCACAGAATCGAGGACGGCGGTTCGATCCCACGGCGCAATCGTCCGGAGATCCAGAAGCTCGACGCGATCCCCGAACGACGCGGCAGCGTCTACGCAGCGATGCACCATCGCGCCCCAGGTGATCACGCTGATGTCGCTCCCTTCGCGCAGCACGGCGGCCTTGCCAAAGGGAAACACATAGTCATCACCCCAATAGCGCGCGCTCCCGTCGCTCGTCATGAGCAGCGAGCGATGCTCGAAAAACACTGTGGGATTTGGACTGCGCATCGCCGTACGCAGGAGACCTACGGCGTCAGCCGCGTTCGACGGATAGGCGAGCTGCCATCCGTACATGTGCGCGAAGCGGACTTCGTCGCTGAGCGAGTGCCACGGGTCACCGACATCCTTCCCAAAGCCGCCCGGCATGCGCACGATAATCGGCGCCGCGAAGCGATTCGCCGTGCGCCACCGCATCGTCCCCGTGTTGTTCAGCTGCTCCGTCGCCGGGTCGGCATACTTCCGAAACTGGATCTCAGCGACGGGCACAAGTCCGGAAATCGCCATCCCCACGGCGCGGCCGATGATGCCTTCTTCGGACAGGCTCGTGTCGAAGACGCGCTTGTCACCAAACGAC
>JBKJKH010000463.1:0-3230 GCA_046597595.1 Gemmatimonadaceae bacterium | reverse complement strand
ACTCCCCGTCTCGGCTGCGCTGGGGGTCGCTTCGCTACTCCTCAGCTACGTCGTGGGGGTGCTCATCGGCACGATCCAGGCGGCGCGGCGCGGGTGGGTGGATACGACACTGACCGTTGTGACGACCACGATGTACTCCGCTCCCACGTTCTGGCTTTCCCTGGCCCTCGTCGCGCTGTTCACCTCCGGTGCGACGCAGTGGGGATTTCCGGAAGCGCTACGCTTGCCCGCGTTCGGTTTGCGCGACCCGGGTGGCGGCCTCACCGGCTTCGCGGCGTTCGTAGATCTCCTGCGGCATGCCGTGCTCCCGGTGACGGTCCTCGCCACCGTCGGTGCCGCCGGCGTTGCCCGGTACGCGCGATCGAGTGTGGCCGATGTCGCGGACGCGGAGTTCGTGCGGACCGCTCGCGCCAAGGGAGCGGGAACCTTACGGGTGTATGGACGCCA
Source organism: Gemmatimonadaceae bacterium (assembly GCA_046597595.1). Lineage (GTDB taxonomy): Bacteria > Gemmatimonadota > Gemmatimonadetes > Gemmatimonadales > Gemmatimonadaceae > JBKJKH01. Next base: position 2,783 of record JBKJKH010000463.1, on the reverse strand, counting down.
CGTGATGCGACCGGTGCTCCCCTCGCTGGTTGTGTTGTTCGCGCTCGCCCTGCCCGGTGTCGTCGCAGGATCCGTTTTCGTGGAAGGCGTCTTTGCGTGGCCGGGCATGGGGCGCGCCATGCTGGGCGCGATTGCGGCGCGTGACTATCCCCTCGTGATGGGCGCCACCATCGTCTACGCCGCGGTGGTGATCCTCGCGAACCTGGCAGCGGATCTCGTGCTTCCGACGCTCGATCCACGCCGCCGATGACGCGGACGGCAAGGCTATCCGCCGTTGCGCTGGCGCTGCTCGCCATCGCCTGCATCCTTGTGCCGATGTTGTCGCCGGGCGACCCGCTCGCGATCGATGACGTCCTGCGCACGCGACTGTTGCCGCCCTTCACTGTCGGGCCTGACGGCCATTTTCACGTGCTCGGCACCGACCGGTTTGGTCGTGACTTGTTCGTGCGGATCATGCTCGCCGGACGGATCTCGCTGGCTGTGGGCGTGGTGGGCTCGGTGCTCGCAGCGCTTGCCGGCACGGTAGTCGGAGCGGTCGCGGGATGGCGCGGCGGAATCGTGGACACGGCGGCGATGGGCCTGGCCGACGCGTTGCTCTCCCTGCCCCGCCTCGTGCTCCTGCTGGTGTGCGCCGCGCTCTGGAGCCCCGGCGTGACAACCGTGATGGTCGTGCTGGTTGCGACCGGCTGGATGGGCGTCGCGCGCCTCGTGCGGGGCGACGTGCTGGGCGTGCGGACGCTTCCATACGTGGACGCCGCGCGCGCGTTAGGCGCCGGCGACCGCCGCCTCCTCTGGCGGCACGTCATGCCGAACGCGCTGGGCCCCGCCATCGTCGCGATGACGCTCGGCGTGGGCAACGCGATCCTGCTCGAGAGCGGATTGTCGTTCCTTGGACTTGGCATTCAGCCTCCACGGCCGAGCTGGGGCAACATGATTGCCGGGGGCCGGGACCTGATCGTTGTCGCCCCGTGGGTGGCCGTCGCGCCTGGCGTGGTCCTCATCCTCACCGTGCTGGCCTGCACGCTGCTGGGCGACGCACTCCGGGATCGGATCGCGGGCGCCTCCGAGGATCGAAGCCTGTCCGATCGCGTCTAGCTACTGGAGGGGAAGATGCGCGCTGAACAGTCGCGCGACGTTCCCTCCCATGACCTTGCCGATGTCGGCATCCGCCATGCCTGCGGTCTTGAGCGCGGCCGTGACATGCGCGAGGCCGGCCACGTCGAAGCGCGTCACCGTGCTTCCGTCGAAGTCCGACCCCAGCGCGATGTGATCGACACCAGCGACACCCACCGCGTGGACAATGGCCTTCGCGATCGAGGCCGGCGCAATATCGCAGACCGCCGCATCCCAGAAGCCGATGCCGATGAGGCCTCCCGTGGCAGCGATGCGGCGGAGCTGGTCATCAGTGAGGTTGCGCGTGCCCGGGCACGTGGCGCGCACGCCCGTGTGCGAGACGACCACCGGGCGCGTCGCCATCGCCAGCACATCGTCGATCGTCCTGGGAGACGCGTGCGCGATGTCCACAAGAATGCTGCGCTCCTCCATGCGCTGCACCACCTGGCGCCCGAGTGGTGTCAGCCCGCCCTTCTTCATCCCGTGGGCCGACCCCGCAACTTCATTGTCGAAGAAGTGCGTCAGGCCAAGCATGCGAAACCCGGCGTCATACAGCGTGTCCACGTTCGACAGCCTTCCCTCGAGGATCTGGAGGCCTTCGGCGGAGAGGAGCGCACCAACAACCACTTTCCCCGCCGCGCGATCGCGCATCACGCGCTCGACATCCGCACGCGTGCGCATGACGACCAACATGCCGTCGCTGCGCCGGGCCGCATCGGAGAGCGTCGATGCCTGGTGTAGCGCCCTGGCCCGCAGACTGCTCCACGTGGACACCGGCCACCGTTGAGCGGCGCCGAGCAGGGTGACGTTGTCGGTTTCGTCGCTATTCTGCTCGTAATTCAGCCCGCGCGGTGTCTTGCTGACGACGGAGAACACCTGGATGGCGACGTGTCCGTCGTTCAACCGGGGCAGGTCCACGTGGCCGTGACTCGCGCGGTCCAGCAGGTCGCGCGGCCACAGCAGTTGATCGGCGTGAAGGTCGGCAACGATGAGGGACTGGTGCAGCCGCAGCACGTCTGCCGCCACCGGAGCCAATGCCTCGCCCGTCACGCGGTTCAGGATACGATCGACTATCGGCGCGAGCGCGAAAAAGAAGATCGCAAGCGAGAGGGCGAGCAGGCCGCCAACCCACGCAGCGGCTTTCGAAGTTCTGGTCATTGCAGGGGGGCGGCGGTTTAGCGCGGGCTCAGCAGCTCCGCGAAGCGGCGTTCGCCAGCAAGGCTGGCAAAGTCTTCGTCCGCGTGTGCGTCGCGGCTCCTTCGAACGTACGAGAAGTGAAGTGCGTGCCCTTCGCGGGACGCCGCCTCGAGCAGGTCGATAGCCTCCGCGGGCCGTGACCGCAGGGCGGCAAGCCGCGCTCGTGCATAGGACGGCTCACCGTACATCCACGGCGCTTTCGCGAGCGCCAGGCGTCCCTCGATTGCCGCGCGTGTCCCGGCATCGCCCGCGCGATGCGCGGCGGCACCAAGGGAACCGAGCAGTTCGGCGTTCATCGGCTCGCGGGCGGCCAGTTCGGCGTACACGGTTTGCGCCTCGCGATATCGCCCGGCGAGGTACAACAGATCGCCGTACATCGTGCGAAGCTCGCGCGTCGTATCCGACACCACATCGCGGTGCGCGAGCGCCAGCGTTGCCGCGAGGAGCGGAGCGGCGGCGGCCGCGTGATCGTG
>JBKJKH010000278.1:0-3535 GCA_046597595.1 Gemmatimonadaceae bacterium | reverse complement strand
TGCCGCGCGCACCGACCGCACACGTCGACATCGAATGGTGGGTGCGCGAAAACGCCAGACGGCTGTGGGACGAATGAAGACGCCTTCTGCGGATCTGTTCAATGTTCCTGGCCAGACGCCGATGAGCGATGAGGAACTCGATGCGTTGATGCCCGGTCACATCGACACCCGGGAAGAACTCAATGCCTGGGAAGCGGAGAACATCAAGGCGGCCCGGCGGATCCTCGCGTCACGGAAGTCCGCGCTTGACGTCCTGGAGCCCGGCGCACTCGCCGAACTGCACCGGATGATGTTTGGGGAAACGTGGAAATGGGCGGGGAAGTACCGCACGCACATGAATCAGTTCACGAGAACCGAAGTGCCGCCAGGCGTGGACATCCGCGACCTCGTCGACAATACCCGCGCGATGCTCGAGACGGCCGTGACGGACCACGACATCGATGATGTCGCAGTCCGGTTTCACCATCGTTTGACGGTCATTCACCCATGGCCCAATGGAAACGGCCGACATGCGCGGCTCGCAGCGGATGAACTCCTGCGCGCCCGCGGCAACAGCTCGTTCACCTGGGGGAGCGGCGCCGATCTCGCATCCGAGGGCGAGCGCCGCCAGCGTTACATCAGCGCACTCAAAGCCGCCGACGACGGCGACTTCTCCGAATTGCAGGCGTTCGTGAGAAGCTGAAACTGTCTTGCCGCCCGGCGTGACGCAGCCATACTCTTCCTGCGGAAGGTGCGTCAACCCGCAGTGAGGCCGCATGAACGCCACGTCGGTTGCCCGGCTCGCGACGATCGACTACGTCGTGATGGCGATGTACTTCGTCGTCGTCCTCGGCATCGGCTGGGTGCTGCGGCGCGCCACGACGACGTCGACGGATTTCTTCCTGTCGGGGCGATCGCTCCCGCCCTGGGTGACCGGGCTCGCCTTTCTCTCCGCCAACCTCGGCGCCCAGGAAGTCATCGGCATGGGCGCGTCGGGCGCGAAGTACGGCATCGCGACGAGCCACTTCTATTGGCTGGGCGCCATCCCGGCGATGGTGTTCGTCGGCCTGTTCATGATGCCGTTTTACTACGGGTCGCGTGCCCGCAGCGTTCCTGAGTACCTGAAGCTCCGCTTCGACGAGAAGACGCGGACCCTCAACGCGGTGTCCTTCGCCGCCATGACGATCTTCTCGTCCGGCGTGTCGATGTACGCGATGGGCAAGCTGCTCAATCTCCTCCTCGGCTGGGACTTCGACACGAGCGTGGTGGTCGCGGCGGGGATCGTCCTCGCGTACGTGCTGCTTGGCGGTCTCACAAGCGCGATCTACAATGAAGTGCTCCAGTTCTTCATGATCGTGTTCGGCTTCGCGCCGCTGGTGTGGCTGGGACTACGCGCTGTGGGGGGCTGGGATGGATTGCAGGCGCGTCTCTCCGAGGCGGCGCTCGCCCGCCAGTTGCCAGCCGGCGCATACACACACGCCTGGGAAGGCATGGGCAGCACCGCGACCAACCCTATCGGCGTCGAGTGGTTCGGGCTCGTGATGGGGCTCGGCTTCGTGCTCTCGTTTGGGTACTGGTGTACCGACTTTCTCGTGGTGCAGCGCGCGATGGCGGCGGAATCCATGACTGCCGCGCGCCGGACGCCGCTCATCGCCGCCGTGCCGAAGATGCTGTTCCCCTTTCTCGTCATCCTGCCGGGCATGATCGCGCTCGTGCTCGGGGCAGGAACCGGTGGCGAGGCGGTGGGGGGCGTGAGCCAGGGCATCAGCCAGGGCATCATCCCGGCCAAGCTCGCCGCGGACGGCGCCCCACTCGTGGACGCGATGGGTCGTGCCGTGCTCGACTACGATCTCGCGACGCCCATGATGCTCGTCCACCTGTTTCCCTCAGGGCTGCTTGGCCTCGGGCTGACGGCGCTCATTGCATCGTTCATGTCGGGCATGGCGGGGAACGTCACGGCGTTCAACACGGTGTGGACGTACGACATCTATCAGGCACACATCCGGAAAGGGGCATCGGACGCGCATTACCTGTGGATGGGGCGCGCGGCCACGGTTGGCGGAATCCTGCTCTCCATCGCGGCGGCGTACGCGGCGAGCGCGTTCAACAACATCATGGATTTCCTGCAGCTCGTCTTCGCGTTCGTGAACGCGCCACTATTCGCGACGTTCGCCCTCGGGATGTTCTGGCGGCGGAGCACCGGGCATGGTGCGTTTACCGGGCTCGTTGCCGGGATGCTCGGCGCCGCGATGCATCACGGACTCACGCTCGCGCGCGGGTCCGTGCCCGGTATCAAGGGAGGATTTCTCGGTCTCGTACACACATACCCCAGCGAACTGGGGCAGACGTTCTGGACAGCGATCGTTGCGTTCTCCACCTGCCTGCTGGTTACCATCGCTGTGAGCCTCGGCACACGCGCCCGGCCGGATGAAGAACTCCACGGGCTGGTATGGGCGCTGACGCCGCGCCCGGTTGACGACTCGGCGCGGTGGGTGGAACGTCCGGCGGTGCTCGGCGCATTCGTGCTCGTGCTCACGCTGGTCCTGAACATCATCTTCTTCTGATCAGCCGCGATGAGTGGAATGCATGCGATCGACTTGCGCTTTCCTATCGGAGGGCTATTCGTTGCCCTCGGTGTCGTCCTGGCCGCGTACGGGATCGCGACCGCGGGTGACACGGCGATGTACGCGCGGTCGGCGGGTCTCAACGTCAACCTCTGGTGGGGACTGGTGATGCTGGTCTTTGGCGCGCTGTTCCTCGTTTTCGCATTCCGTGCCCGGCGCCCGAAATCGACTGGTGCCTGACGGCCACATCGCCACATCGCCACATCGCCACATCGCCACATCGCCACATCGCCACATCGCCACTAGGTTAAAGAATGCTTCAGAACCAGAACCGGGCCATGCGCCGTTGGGGCTGCCTCCTGCTGACGAGTGTCGTCGCGTGCTCTGACGTCACGCCGCCCGCTGAATCGGGGAGCTTCGCGCGCATCCAGTCGGAGATACTCGACCAGTCGTGCACGAGCTGTCACTCCGGCTCGACGCCGGCGGGCGGGATGTCGCTCGTGGCCGGCCAATCGTTTGCGAATCTCACCGGCGTTGCCGTATCAAACGACGATGCCAGGGCAGACGGGATGAAGCGCATTGTCCCGTCCAATCCCGAACGCAGCCTGCTGTATCGAAAGTTGAACTTCGCGGGCTGGCCTTCGGGCCGGAATTACGGCAGCCCCATGCCGCTCGGTCTGCCCTCGCTCAGCATCGGGCAGATGGAGTATGTGCGGCAGTGGATCGCCGCCGGCGCGCCGCCCCAGGGCGAGGTTGTGCGCGACACGATGCTGTTGCGGGACCAGACGCGTCCGGTCGAAGTGGCGTTCAGCGCGCTCCCGCTACCTGCGGAGGGCGTGCAGTTCCACATCGAGCAGTTCAGCATCGCGCCGAATTTCGAGCGTGAGCTGTTCATCCGGCGCAACCTGGGCAACGCGACTGACCTCTATGTCACGCGCATCGAGACCAGGATGCGGGTCAACAGCCATCATCTCCTGCTCTACACGTTCCAG
>JBKJKH010000197.1:0-7764 GCA_046597595.1 Gemmatimonadaceae bacterium | reverse complement strand
ATGTACCTGCGGACCGACAAGGACGCGCCGAAGCAGAAAATTGTCGCGTTCGACATCACGACGCCAACGCAGTGGACGACGATCGTCCCCGAAGCGAAGGATGCGATCGACCAGGTGGCGGTGCTCGCGAGTCGAATCGCGGTGAACTATCTCCAGGACGTCAAAGCGAAGGTGCTCTTCTTCGGGCGCGACGGGCGCGCGATGGGCGAATTGGCGCTACCGGGAATCGGCACTATCGCTGACATGCGCGCGCGCGAGGATGGCCGCGAACTGTTCTACGCCTTCACCTCCCCACTGTACCCGACAACGGTGTTTCGCTGGGATGCGGCCACGGGGAAGAGCACGCCCTTCGAGCCGGCGAAAACGTCGTTCGACCCATCGGCCTATGAGACGAAGCAGGTGTTCGCGCGGTCGAAGGATGGCACGCGCGTCCCGCTCTTCATCACACAGCGAAAGGGCACGCCGCAGAATGGGGCGAACCCGACCATGCTGTATTCCTACGGCGGGTTCAACGCCAGCGTGACGCCGGGGTACGCGCCGGACGTTGCGGCGTGGCTCGAACAGGGTGGCATCTATGTCACGGCCAGCCTGCGCGGCGGTGGCGAGTACGGCGAAGCGTGGCATCAGGCCGGAATGTTCGAGCGCAAGCAGAATGTCTTCGACGATTTCATCGCGGCGGCGGAATACCTCGTGCGCGAGAAATACACGTCGCCGCGGCAGCTCGGCATCCTTGGCGGGTCGAACGGCGGGTTGCTGGTGGGCGCGGTGATGGAGCAGCGTCCGGAGCTTTTCGGTGCCGCGTTCCCTGCAGTGGGCGTGATGGATATGCTGCGCTACCACAAATTCACGGTCGGCGCCGCGTGGGCGACGGAGTACGGGTCAGCGGATGACCCGAAGCAGTTTGCGTATCTCGTGAAGTATTCGCCGCTGCACAATATCGTGCCGGGGACCTGCTATCCGGCGACGCTGGTGACGACGGCCGATCACGACGACCGCGTCGTGCCGAGCCATTCGTTCAAGTTCACGTCGGCCTTGCAGGCGGCTCAGGGATGCGCGAACCCGGCATTGATTCGAGTGGAGACGCAGGGAAGTCACGGATACCTGCCGACGGACAAGCGCATCGCGGAACTCGCCGACAGGTGGGCGTTCGCCGCGCATCATCTCGGAATGATGCTGAAACCGAAGGCGATGTAGCGAAGGTCTGATTGACAGCCCGGGCCGAGCCGCGTATTCTGTCAGTAGACCGTTCGGTCTACTGAGGCCACGTGCAACGATCAGGAGCCTGCCATGCGAGTTGCGAAAGACGATGTCGACGTCCGGATGGAAATTCCGGGGGTGGTGATCCGTCAGCAGAAGAACTTCGGAAACGTCGGCGGATTCGACCAGATCAGCGGCGAGTATTTCACGCTCGCCGCCGGCGTCGATACGACAGCGCTTTTCACGGGGCTCGAAGGCGATCGCTGCCAGTGCCCGCACTGGGGCTTCGTCCTGCGCGGCGCGATCACCACCACCGACGCGAAGGGTGCGCAGGAAACCGTGACCGCGAACGACCTGTTCCACTGGCCGCCGGGTCATAACGTCAAGGTCGATGCCGATGCCGAGATCATCATGTTCAGCCCGCAGCGCGAGCATAGCGTGGTCATCGACCACATGATCGAGAAGGTCAGGAGCTGAAAGCTGACACACGCCACCAAGCAGCGGCTGCTCGATGTCGGCCTCGCCATGTTGCTCGAGCATGGCTACCACGGGCTCGGCATCCAGCCTCTGCTTGACGCCGCGCGCACGCCAAAGGGTTCCTTCTACCACCACTTCGCGGACAAGGAGGATTTCGCCCTCCAGGTCATCGATCAGTACATGCACGGCGTCCATGCAGGACTCGACGACTGCCTCGGCGACACCAAACGGCCTCCGCTCGAACGCGTGCGCCGGTTCTTCGAAGTGGTTGAACAGTCGTACAAGGAAGAGGGATACCTTGGCTGTCTGCTCGGGGGCCTCGGGCAGGAACTTTCCGGAACGAACGACGTGTTCCGCCGCAGGATCGAGCAGTGCCTGTCACAGATCGCGGAGAAAACCGCGCATTGCCTGGAGGAAGCGCGTCAGCGAGGGGACATTCCTGTTGCGTCCGACACCCGGCAGATGGCGAGCCTGCTGGTGGATTGCTGGGAGGGGGCGGCGCTGCGCAGCAGGCTACGGGGAAATGCGGCACCACTCTCCGCAATGCTCGACTTTTTCTTTCAATCGGCGGTAAAGCGCTGAACGCCCGATCTGCTCGCGGTCCTCTCCGCATTCAATGCGATGAAGTGCCCGGCCGAATAGACGAAGGGCCCGGCAAATCGCCGGGCCCTTCTTCACTACAGGGGCAGAAGCTTAGCTGACGCGACGACGACGGGCCACGCCGAACAAGCCGACGAGTCCTGAGGCGAGCAGTACGACCGTCGACGGCTCCGGTACGACGCCTGGATCGCGCGGATCAACACGGAACGCCGCGGCACCAGCGCCGAACGGGCTGGCGTCGATAAAAATCTCGAAGGAGTGAGCTCCCGCGCCGACAGCAAACATTCCCCAGCTCATGGTGGGGCTGCCAAAGCAGACAAGCGGGTCAGCGCCACAGGACGAGCTGGTTCCCACGCTCGAGGTTGTCCCGATGTCGACGCCGAAATCACGCAGCGTGAACCGGTCGCCCGACAGGTACAAGTCAGCAATTGAGACGACTGCCGGCCCCGTCGTCGCGAACAGCCACGGCGGGCCACCAACCGGCGAAGAGTTCGGACCGACGCTGCATCCGCCGGTGCCGGTTGCGAGCGTCCCGCCAGCGCCGAAACAGAACACATACCACGTCCCGGGCGCGATCGGTACCGCCTGAGCCGTTTGCGCTGCACCCATTACCAGCATCAATGCCAGCAGGGGGGCGGCGAGACGACGAATTGCACGCATGTGATCTCCTGGACCTCAAGAAAAAAACTCCCGAGCGGACGCAAGCATGCCAGACGCATGCCGATAGCTGTGACACACGTCAGTACCATCTTGAGCGATGCGTCACATGGAGTTAGGCAAATTGCCATTACCGAGCGTCAGCATCGAATGTCGTAGGCACGCAACAGAAACTGATGGGTGGGTGAGGAAACATATGAATATGCGATCAAAAGATCGGCGCCGTAGCTTGCGGATCATCCTGAGAGGCCCATGCAAGCTTCGCTGCTGACGAACCTGTTGCTACCGCTCGCGCTCGGCGTCATCATGCTCGGTCTCGGCCTCGGCCTGACGACTGAGGATTTTCGCCGCGTCGCGCGCTATCCTCGCGCCGTGCTGATCGGCCTCACGCTCCAGACGCTCGTGTTGCCGTGGGTCGCGTTCGCCCTGGCACTCGGCCTCGGCCTGCCGGCGGAGCTGGCCGTTGGTCTCATGCTGCTCGCGGCATCGCCCGGCGGCGCGACCGCCAACCTCTTCAGCCATCTCGCGCGCGGAGACATCGCGCTCAACATCACGTTGACGGCGATCAACAGCCTGCTCTGCCTCGCAACGCTGCCGCTCATCCTCAACCTGTCGCTCGAATATTTCCTCGGGGCAGGGCAGTATGTGCCGCCGCCGGTGAGGAAAGTCGTCGAGGTGGCGGTGATCATCGTCATGCCCGTTGCGCTGGGCATGCTCATCCGCGCCATTGCGCCGACACTTTCCGCGCGCGCCGAGAAGCCGATCCGGCTCCTCGCCGTGGTCGTGTTGATCCTGCTCGTGATCGCCGCCGTCGCGCAGTCGAAGGAGGTACTGCTCGCGCACCTGGGCACCGTCGGCTTCGCGTGTCTCGCGTTCAACCTTGCGAGCCTCGGCGCCGGCTATGTCGCGCCCATGTCACTCAAGCTGCCGCGCGCGCAGTCGATCGCGATTGCCATGGAGATCGGTATCCATAACGGGACGCTGGCAATCTTCATTGCCCTCAACGTCCTCAAGAACTCCACGATGTCAGTGCCGGCGGCGCTGTACAGCCTCATCATGTTCTTTACTGCCGGCGCGTTCGCGTTCTGGCTCAACCGGCGGCAACGCGCGCTTCCCGCCTGACTACGGTCGCGGTGCGCGAACTTCCACAAGGCGTCCAGGCCGCACACGACGCACAACCGTTGTCGTTCGCTTGCCGCCGATGAGAAACGTGACCGCCACATCGACCGGCGCCAGGCGAGCGAGCCCGAAGTGCACGGGCATGTCGCTCTGCGCGTTGTATCCCGAGCCAGTATCCACGAGGCGCGCGCCCAGCAGTGTCCGAGTGCCCGCGACAAACACGCGCACCTCGGCACCGGCATGCACCGCCCTGCCACGCGCGTCGAGTACGCGCACGCGGAGAAACCGTCGGCGTGATCCTGCGGCGAGCTCATTGCGCAGCAGCAGCGGCATCGTGTCTGGTCGCACGCCCGTGATCGCGAGATCCTCGTCCCCGTCCCCGTCGAAGTCTGCCCACTGCACGCCGTGATCGGCATGCAGGGCCAGCATCTCAGGCGGTGTCACGTCGGCGTAGCGGTCACCGACGTTGCGGAACAGGAAGTCACGATGGCTCACGCCGCCGGTCACCGTGCCGTTGACGTAGAGATCGAGCCGGCCGTCGTGATCGAAGTCGGAGAACGCACACGCATCGTAGCGCGCGTCGATGTCGATGCCCCACGCCGCAGACACGTCCTCGAACGTCGTGCCGCGATTGAGGAACAGTCCGTTCCGCCCATAATTGGCCATGAAGAGATCGAAACGCCCATCGCCGTTCACGTCGGCCGCGCAGGGACGCACGGTGCCATTGGTCCGGTCACCCGGCGCCCGGCCACCCCATGCGACGCCGGCGGAATCCGCGACGTCGACGAATCGCCCGCCGTCGTTCCGAAAGAGCCCGTTGGCGTCGCCGTCCTGATTGGCGACGTAGAGATCGAGATCACCGTCGGCATCGTAGTCGAACCACACAGCGCCGACGCTGCGGCGGGTGTCGGCGAGGCCGCGCTCCTGTGCAACGTCAGTGAAGCGGCCACCGTCGTTGCGATACATCGCGTTCGGCCGGTCGCGCAGGGCGACGAACAGATCGAGGTCGCCATCACCCTCGAGGTCGATCCACGAGAGTTGTCGTACGGCGCCGGAGTCGCGCGCGAGACCTGCATCGGAGGTGACGTCGACGAAAGACGTGCGATCGTTTCGATACAGCTTGAGGATGCCGCCGGTCCCCGGCGCGAAGCCCAGCAGGAGGTCGGGGTCGCCGTCCGCGTCATAGTCGGCGAACGCCGCGGAACGTGTGGCTCGGGCGTCGGCCACGCCGAGTGACGCCGCGACGTCGGCGAACGCTCCACGATCGTTCCGATAGAGCCGGTTTGGCGCGCCGTTGAAGCCGACGAACAGGTCGAGATCGCCGTCGCCGTCGACGTCGGCCCAGGCATTCGTGAGCGTTGCCGGCGCGTGCATGGACGGCACCGGCGTGAAGCGCACGGTGCGCTGGGGTTGCGCGAGGAGCGGAGTGTTCCCAACGCAGAGAACAGCGAAGAACAATATTGCGCGGTGCATCGGAGCCATATCGTGAATTATACAGGCCGCGCGTATCAATAACCCACGGCCATCCCATCCTTCCGCGGGTCACTCCCCGCCGCAAATCCCCGGGATAGCCGCACGATCACCTGCGCCCCGCCAAACGCGACCGTCGGCTGGTCGATCAGCACATGCCCCATCGCCATGAGCGCCGTTCGCACGGCATCGCCCACCGGCGCCTCGAGCGCCACCCGCTGCCGGTCGTAATGGCGGAAGCGCGGCGCATCGATCGCCTCCTGTACATCCATGCCGAATACGAAATGGTTGAGCAGAAGCTGCACGTGCCCCTGCGCCTGTACGCCGCCGCCCATCAGCCCGAAGCTCATGTACGGCTGCTCGCGCCCGTCCACCGTGCGGGTGACGAATCCGGGGATCAGCGTGTGGAAGGGCCGCTTCCCCGGCGCTACCGTGTTCGGAAGCCCCGGCGTGAGCGTGAACCCCGCGCCGCGGTTATGCAGTGCGAAGCCAGTGCCCGGCACCACTATCCCCGAGCCAAACAAGTCGTAGATCGAATTGATGAACGACACCATGTTCCCCTCGGCGTCGGCGACCGTGAGGTAGACCGTTTCACTCTGGGTCCGCAGCGGTCCCGGATCCACGCGCTCCTGCGCCCGGGCCGGGTCGAGGTGGCTCCGCCGTTCGGCAATGAACTCGTCGGTGAGCATTCGCCCGGCGGGCATGTCGAGATGGTCCGCATCGCCCACGAACCGGTCCAGGTCTGCGTAGGCGAGCTTCTTCGCCTCGATGAGATGATGCAGGTAGGCTGCCGAGTTGTGACCCATCGCCTTCAGGTCGAAGGTCTCGAGGATGCGCAGCATCTCGAGCGCGGCGATGCCCTGGTTGCTTGGCGGCAACTCCCACACGCGATACCCCCGAAACGGCACTGAAATTGGTTCGACCCAGTTCGGTGCGTTCCTGCGGAGGTCGTCGAGCGTGAGGAACCCGTTCAGCGCGGTGAGTCGCGCGATGATGCGCTGGCCAATGGAGCCACCGTAGAATGTCCCGATGCCGCTGTCCGCGATGAGCTGGAGCGTGCGCGCGTAGTCAGGATTCCGGAACCACTCGCCGGCCTTTGGCGCATGGCCGCCCGGGAGGTAGGTCGCGGCGGCGGCAGAATCGCGCTTGAGGAAGGCCGTCTCGTTCGCCCACTGCGCGGCGATGATCGGTGAGACGGGAAATCCCTCGCGCGCATAGAGGATCGCGGGCTGCAGCACCTGCGCGAGCGTGCGCCGACCATGTGTGCGCACAAGCATGTCCCATCCTGCAAGTGCGCCGGGGACGGTCACCGACATGACACCCTGCTGCGACCCTGAGCGGAAGCCACGCACCTGGAGTGTCTCGCGCGTCATGAGCGATCCAGCGCGGCCGCCCGCGTTCAGCGCAACAAGCTTCTGCTCTTTTGCGAGCCAGACGATTGCGAACATGTCGCCGCCGATGCCGGTCATGTGCGGCTCGGTGACACTGAGCACCGCGGCCGCAGCGACGGCGGCATCAATGGCGTTGCCGCCCTGGCGAAGGATGTCGAGGGCAGCGGCGGAGGCGAGCGGCTGGCTCGTCGCGGCCGCGGCATTAGGCGCATAGACGGTGGAGCGGCCGGCCATTGAACTCGGGCGCTGGGCCAGGAGCAGGGCAGGTGCGGTGGAAACCGCAGCGACCGCCATCACGAAAGTCTTACGGCGCACTGACGACCCGTTCGGAAAAGCCATCGCCGACGTACATCCGCACCACTCGCCCGTTCTCCTCGACGAAACGCACCACTTCACCGACCGGGCCGCCGCCAGTGCGCGCCCCGAGCCGGAAGCGGCCCCCGCCAAGGGGTTCCAGCGTACCCGGATTCTCGAGCGTCGTGGCATTCGGCGTGAGCATCACGAGGCGTTCGTTGAGCAGCACGATCTGCGCATCACCGCCGCGCGAGCGATACAGTCCGGCATAGCGCGCCCACTGTGGATTCCACGCGACCACCGTCGGCTTCGCCGCCGAAGCCTTCGCCGCGGCCTCACCCACGGAGTTCATCAGCTGCAGCGCGATTGCATTGGGGTCAGAGTCTCCTGCGTTCGTCAACACGATCACCCCGACCTTCGCGTCGAGATTGATAAGCGTGTGCGTCGTGTAGCCGGGATACCCACCGCCGTGGCCCACATACGTCTTCTCACCGACACGCGTGACCGCGAACCCGATGGCATTGCCAGACGTCCACGTGTTCTCGAGGGAGCGCACGCG
>JBKJKH010000160.1:0-6551 GCA_046597595.1 Gemmatimonadaceae bacterium | reverse complement strand
CCCATCCGATACCATATAGTAGCCTTTCTCGCCCTTGGGGCTTTCCACCGCGACGTACGACTCTCCAATCGGCGGGCGGGGACCTTCCATCACGACCTTGAAGTGATGGATCATCGATTCCATCTCGCTCGTCGCCTTGCTCTTGGGTGGCAGGATGACGCGAGGATCGTCGATGTTCACCGGACCGCCGGGCAGGCGCTTGATCGCCTGCTCGATAATGCGCGTCGACTGCCGCAGCTCTTCCATGCGGCAGAGATAGCGATCGTACACGTCACCGTTGGTCCCGACGGGCACCTCGAAATCGTACGTCTCGTAGCCGAGGTAGGGGAAATCCTTGCGGACGTCATACGCGACGCCAGACGCGCGCAGCATTGGACCGGACAGGCCGTAGTTGATCGCTTCGTCCGCCGTCATCACGCCCAAACCAACCGTGCGGCCGACCCAGATGCCGTTCCGCGTCAGCATCTTGTCGATCTCGTCGATGGTCTCGGGGAAATGCCCGACGAAGGCCCGCACGTAGTCGAGCCAGCCGTCGGGAATGTCCGCCGCCATGCCGCCGACGCGCGTGGCCGTCGTGGTCAGGCGCGCGCCCACCCAGGCCTCGAGCATCTTGTAAACGTTCTCGCGCTCCTGGAACGCCCACAGGAAAGGCGTGAACGCGCCGATGTCGATACACGTCGTGCCGAGCCAGACGAGGTGCGAGATAATCCGCGACAACTCGGCAGCGATGACGCGCAGCACTTCGCAGCGCGGCGTGATCTCGATCCCGAAGAGTCGTTCCGCGCCGAGTGCGAAGGCGACGTTGTTGCCGATCGAGTTGAGGTAGTCCTCGCGATCGGTCCACGGGATGATCTGGTTGTACTGGCGATACTCGCCGATCTTCTCGAAGCCGCAATGCAGGTAGCCGACGTGCGGGATGCAGCGCACGACGGTCTCGCCGTCGAGTTCCAGTACCAGCCGCAGCACCCCGTGCGTCGCCGGATGCTGCGGACCGATGTTGATCAGCATGTGGTTCGCATCGAGGTCGGGCTCGTCGCCCCACTCGGTGTCGTACGGCGCCGGCTGCTCCATCGTGCTGACGCGACCCGAATCGAGATCGGTCATCAGCGGATTGCGCGTCGGCTTTCCTTCCGGATCGATGCCCGTGGTGTTGAGCTGGACTTCGACGGTGCGCTTGGTGGTCGACATTACTCCCCCACCTTTTCGTGCGGGCTGCCGAGCCGGTCGCGCATGTCGGGCGGCAGGTCCTCGAACGCGTCGGCGATGGAGAGTTCCTCCATCGAATAGCGCGCCTCGGGATTTGCGGCCAGCGCCTGCGTCAACTGTTCGGCGCGACTGAACCGGCCCCGAAGCGGGAAGTCTTTCCGCAGGGGGTAGCCTTCCTTGTAGGACTCCCACATCAGGATACGGCGCAGGTCCGGATGGCCGGTGAAGCGAATGCCGAACATGTCGAAGCACTCGCGCTCGAGCCAATCCGCGCCCTTGTAGACAGGCCACACGCTCGCGACTTCCATCTTCGCGCCGCGCGGCAATTCCGCCTTGAGACGGAGGAAGCGGCGGAACGGGAGCGAGCGCAGGTGCCACACCACTTCGACGGCGCGCCCCGCGTCGCGATGCTCGACTGCGGTGACGTCGCTCAGGTAGTCGTAACGCTGCGCGGCATCGCCGTGGAGCCAGCGGACGATCTCGAGCACACGGGTGTACTCGATGAGCACGGTCGTTTCGCCGCACACCACGTCGACGCGTTTGACGGCATCGGCGAACTGCAGGCGGAGTGCGGCGGCGGAGGGATTGGGCTCACCTCCGCGGTTCGGAACGTTCCGCGGCGTCGCCGGCGCGGGGGTGTCCGCGGGCAGCGCGCTTCCGGCGATGACCGGAGAGAACTCGCTCACGGCGCGGAACGCTGCTGGTGGACGGAATTCCCGAACGGCTCGGAGAGTTCGTCGATCGCCGAAGGCGGGATGTAGAGCTGGCTCGTCGGGTCCGGCTCCATCTCGTCACGCAACGCCTTGTCGGACATTTTCTCGCGCTTGATCTTCTCGTGCAGCATCATGATGCCGTAGATCAGCCCTTCAGGCCGCGGAGGGCACCCGGGCACATAGACATCCACGGGGATGATCGTGTCGATCCCCTGCACCACGGCGTAGTTGTCGAACATTCCCCCGCTCGAGGCGCAGGCGCCCATCGAGATGCACCACTTCGGCTGCGGCATCTGCTGCCAGATGCGGCGAATGATCGGGGCGAGCTTGAACGGCACGCGTCCGGCGCAGATGAGCACGTCCGCCTGGCGTGGCGAGAAGCTCATCCGCTCCATGCCGAAGCGCGCGAGGTCGTAGTGGCTGGCGGCAGATGCCATGAACTCGATGGCACAGCAGGCGGTGCCGAAGGGCATCGGCCAGAGCGAGTTCGCGCGCCCCCAGTTCACGAGGAAATCGATCTTGGTCGCGACCCACCCTTCCTGGGCGATCGGGTCGATCGAAACCCGCTGCGTGGGGCTCAATCCCATTGCAGGGCTCCGCGTCGCCAGACGTAGATGAACCCGACGAGCAAAATGACGATGAACACCAGCATCTCGGCCAGGCCGAAGAACGAGATCTGACCGGCGGGGCATGCGTTGATGCCGGTGATCGGCACGGCGCAGGACAGGTTCCGGAACTCGACTGCCCAGGGGATCATGAACACCGTCTCGATGTCGAAGACGATGAACAGCATGGCGACGATGTAGAACTTGACGGAGAAGCGGTCGCGGGCGTCGCCGAGTGGGGTGATCCCCGATTCGTAGGGGATGTCCTTTACGGCGGTGGGGCGCGGGCGCATGGTGAGATGCGACAGCGCGAGCATCATGATGGCGTTGGCGACGACGAAACCGAGGAGGAGCAGGACCGGCACGTAGGCGCGCGCCATGATGGGATGCAGCTCCGTGGAGGGCTTGTGAAAAATTTCACGAGCGGACTGGGACAGAAGTTATGCGTCTGTAGAGGCGTGTGCAACTGAAGGCCTTTATATTCCGCGCCTTCAACCTCTAGCCCCCGCCACATGCCCGTCATGTCCGACCGCTGGATCACGAAAATGTCCCGGGAACACGGGATGATCGAGCCCTTCGAGGACCACCAGGTCCGCGAGGGGGTCATCTCCTACGGGGTGAGTTCCTACGGGTACGACATGCGGGTCGCGACGGAATTCCGGATCTTCACGAACGTCATGAACACGCTCATCGACCCCAAGGACTTCGATCCGCGGTCGTTCGTGGCCATCGAGGGCGAGGTCTGCATCGTCCCGCCGAATTCCTTCGCCCTGGCGCGGTCGGTGGAGTATTTCCGGATCCCGCGCGATATCGTGACGATCTGCGTCGGAAAGTCGACCTACGCCCGGTGTGGGATCATCATCAACGTCACGCCGTTCGAGCCGGAGTGGGAGGGGTTCGTGACGCTGGAGATCTCGAACTCGACGCCCCTGCCGGCGAAGATCTACGCGAATGAGGGGATCGCGCAGGTGCTGTTCTTCCAGGGCAACGAGCCGCCTGCTGTTTCGTACCGGGACAAGAAGGGGAAATACCAGGGGCAGAAGGGCGTAACGCTGCCGAAGCTGTAGTTCCGGTAGCGTACAAACGCAGTTGAACCACAGAGGGCACGGAGGACACGGAGAACCGCTTCGATATCCTCGTGCTCGGTGGCTGAAAAGAAAATAAACCGCAGAGGGCGCGGAGGACGCAGAGGACTGCATTGATCTTCTCCGCGTCCTCCGCGCCCTCTGTGGTTCAATTTTCTTGTTTTTGCTTTCCCGGTGTTGAGGCTTGCCCGCGAGCCGTCACGCTACGAGTGCATGGATATTCCCGTCCGGGTCCTTGAACCAGGCATTCTTCGAGTCGAGCCGTCTGCGGTTTCGTACCGGGACAAGAAGGGAATACCAGGGGCAGAAGGGCGTCACGCTGCCGAAGCTGTAGTCCCGGGGCATCCAGAAAAGCATTTGAACCACAGAGGGCACGGAGGACACGGAGGACTGCTATGGATATCCTCCTGCTCGGCTGCCAGAAAAAAGAAAGTAAACCGCAGAGGGCGCGGGGGACGCAGAGGACTGCCTTGATCTCCTCCGCGTCCCCCGCCCCCTCTGCGGTTCAATTGTTTTTGTTTTTGCTATCCCGATGCTGAGGCTTGCCCGCCAGCCGTTACGCTACGAGTGCGTGGATATTTCCGTCGGGATCCTTGAACCACGCATTCTTCCGCCCGCCGCCGAGGTGAATATCACCCTCGCGAGTGACGCCCGGAAAGTCGTAGTGCTCGAACGTCACGCCTTTCATCTTCAGGTACTGGACGAGCCGCGGGAGCTCCTCCCCGACGTTCCACGTCACCGTCGTCGCCTGGCTTGTGCCCGCGAACTGAGACTGGTAGACGAGCAGAGTTCCGCCCTTCGTCCCGTAGACGATCGCGCCCTCACCCTCGGTGTGCACGCGCTGTAGCCCGAGAATGCCCTCGTAAAAACGCGTCGCGGCGGAAATGTCCTTTACCGCGGCGGTAGCAACCGATTCACAATCCGACAGCATGGTACGGTCTCCCAGGTTGGACGAGTGACTCGTCTCACTCGTGTCCGTCACTCGTCGGGCTCTTCCCTATCCCCCTCCGCCTTCCTTCCGTTCCTCCACCTCGCTCCACGACGCCACCAGAAAATCGCGGTTCATGCGCGCGATCGAGTCGATGCTGATGTCCTTGGGACACGCGGCCTGGCACTCTCCGAACAACGTGCACGACCCGAACCCCTCGTCGTCCATCTGCGCCACCATCGAGAGCACCCGGCGATACCGCTCGGGTTGACCCTGGGGCAGCCGGCTCAGGTGCGTGACCTTGGCCGCGGTGAAGAGCGACGCGGATCCGTTCGGGCAGGCGGCGACACAGGCGCCACACCCGATGCAGGCTGCCGCATCCATCGCCGCATCGGCATCGACTTTCGCGACGAGCACAGCGTTCCCGTCCGGCGCACTCCCCGTGTTCGCCGACACGAATCCACCGGCCTGGATGATCCGGTCGAAGGCGCCGCGGTTGACGACGAGATCCCGGATCACCGGGAAGGCACGCGCCCGCCACGGCTCGACGACAATCGTGTCGCCATCCTTGAACGTGCGCATGTGGAGCTGGCAGGTGGCGGTCGCCCTCGACGGGCCGTGGGCGACGCCGTTGATCATCACGCCGCACGAGCCGCAGATCCCCTCGCGACAGTCGTGATCAAACGCGATCGGCGCGTCGCCGTTTTCAGTCAGCCGCTCGTTGACGATGTCGAGCATCTCGAGGAAGGACATCTCCGGCGAAATATCCTTTGCCTGATACTCGACGAGACGGCCCTGCGCGTTCGCGCCGGCCTGGCGCCACACCTTGAGCGTGAGGTTCACAGTGCTGTCGTCCCGAGCGCAGCGAGGGACCTGCACTTTGTCACGCTCGCGACAAGCAGGATGATATCAATCACTTGTAGCTCCTCTGCGCGAGCTGCACGTTCTCGAATTCGAGCGGCTCCTTGTGCAGGATCGGAGACTTCCCTTCTCCTGCCCATTCCCACGCCGCCACGTACTTGTACGTCTCGTCGTGACGCAGCGCCTCGCCGTCAGGCGTCTGGAACTCCTCGCGGAAATGCCCGCCGCACGATTCCTCGCGATGCAGCGCGTCCAGGCACATCAACTCGCCCAGCTCGAGAAAATCCGCCACGCGACCCGCCTGCTCGAGCGACTGATTCAATTCAGCCCCCGTCCCCGGGACGCGGACGTCGCTCCAGAATTCATTCCGGATCTCGGGGATCTTCACGAGCGCTTCCTTGAGCCCCTGCGCATTGCGCGCCATGCCGCACAGTTCCCACATCACCTTGCCGAGCTCGCGATGAAAGGACGCGACCGTGCGCGAGCCGTTGATGTCGAGCAGCCGCTTCATGCGGGTCTCGACTTCCTTCTCCGTTTGCCGCACATCGGGATTGGCGGCATCGACCTTCGGCACGCTGCCTGACGCGAGATAGTTGCCGATCGTGTAGGGGAGAATGAAATAGCCGTCTGCGAGCCCCTGCATCAGCGCGCTGGCGCCAAGCCGGTTCGCGCCGTGATCGGAGAAATTCGCTTCCCCGGCGACGAAGAGTCCGGGAATCGTGGACTGAAGGTTGTAGTCCACCCAGAGCCCGCCCATCGTGTAGTGCACGGCGGGATAGATGCGCATCGGCATCCGGTACGGATTCTCGTCGGTGATGCGCTGATACATCTCGAAGAGGTTGCCGTACCGCTCGCGAATCTTGTCCTCACCCACGCGCTTGATGGCGTCCGCGAAATCGAGGTAGACACCGCGACCGCCGGGGCCGACGCCACGCCCTTCATCGCAGACCTGCTTCGCGGCGCGGGAGGCAATATCGCGCGGCGACAGGTTGCCGAACGACGGGTAGCGGCGCTCGAGGTAGTAGTCGCGCTCGCCTTCCGGAATCTCGAACGGCGGACGCGCGTCTCCCGCCTTTTTCGGGACCCACACGCGCCCGTCGTTGCGCAGCGACTCCGACATCAACGTCAGCTTCGACTGGAACTCACCCGCGAC
>JBKJKH010000065.1:0-3575 GCA_046597595.1 Gemmatimonadaceae bacterium | reverse complement strand
CAATTGCGAGTATTGACTGGCTTCCCATACTGCCTTGTCAAGGCAGCTGGGTAGCACCGACGCAGAGATCGACGCCGTGCTGGCCGGTGATTTCACGGCATTCGAACCGTCGTGGTCCGCGGCATTGGCGGCGGCGAATGAAATGACAAATGAGCGCGGCACAATTGGCGCCGCAACGTACGAGCGCCTCGCTACGCAGTGGTCCGCCGCGGAGATCGTCGAGATTGTCAGTGTCGCGGCCGCGTTTGCAATGTTCAACCGATTCGCGAACGCGTTGGAGATTCCGCCGACGACGTAATGAACTCCAATACGTAGGATGAACGAATCGAGTCCGGTGGGGCCGCAGAAATGTGTGGGATGCGCGAGTCGAGGGGCCGGAATGAGCGGTATTCGTGCATTCGTTCAAATTCCGCGTATTCGAGTTTCTTGAGAAGCAATGCGCGCGGGGACGAATCGGCGAACCGTGTGCAGACAAGCGATTGCACAATCGGCTCTGACGCGCGAGTCGATCGCGCTAGATTCCCGGCACCATCAGCCCCGACAAACAATGTCTACGTACCGCTCTGAGAAGGACCCCCTCGGCTCGCTCGACGTCCCTGCGCACGCGCTGTATGGCGTGCAGACGCTGCGCGCCGTGCAGAATTTTCCAATCAGCGGACTCAAGCCCCTGGAGCCATTCGTCCTTGCGCAGGTCTGGATCAAAAAGGCGGCCGCGATGACCCACAAGGAAACGCGTCGCCTCGATGCGAGGCTTGCGGATGCCATCATCGCGGCCGCGGATGAGATCATTGCCGGGCAGCATCGCGAGCACTTTGTGGTAGATCCGTACCAGGCGGGAGCGGGAACCTCGCACAACATGAATGCAAACGAAGTGCTTGCGAATCGCGCCAATGAGTTGCTCGGGGGGAAGCGCGGGGAATACACCCCGGTGCACCCCAACGACCACGTCAACATGGCGCAGAGCACCAACGACACGATTCCGACGAACATCCGGCTTGCCGCGCTCTCGCGTCTCGATGGATTGACCGGCGCGTTCGACGGATTGCGTGACGCGCTCGCCGCGAAGGGCAAGGAGTTCGATCACATCGTGAAGGCGGGACGCACGCATCTCCAGGATGCGATGCCGATCCGGCTCGGCCAGGAATTCACTGCCTACGCGGGATCGCTTGATCGCGCCACGAGGCGGGTGCGCGAGGCCGCGGACTACCTGCGCGATCTCGGGATAGGCGGCAGTGCGGTGGGCACCGGAGTCACCGTGGAGAAGGAGTATCCCGAACTGATGAATCGCAACCTGAAGCAGATCACGGGTCTCGAGTTGCGCGTCGGAGCGGATCGCATCCAGCTCATGCAGAGCATGGGAGACGCAGCCGCGTTCAGCGCATCACTGCGCGGTCTCGCCATCGATCTCAGCAAGATTGCGAGCGACCTGCGGCTGATGGTCATGGGACCGCGCACCGGCATCGACGAGATCAAGCTTCCGGCAGTGCAACCGGGCAGCTCCATCATGCCGGGCAAGATCAATCCCTCCATTCCGGAGATGGTCAATCAGGTGTGCTTCCAGGTGATGGGCTGCGACACGACAGTCGCTATCGCATCGGAGCACGGCCAGCTCGAGCTCAACGTGATGATGCCGGTCATCGCGCACAATATCCTGCTCTCGATGCAGATCCTCACGAATGCGGCGACCGTCTTCTCGGAGAAGTGCGTCAAGGGGATCGAGGCGAACGAACCGATGCTTGCCTACTGGGTGGAGCGGTCCGCCGCGCTCGCTACCGCGCTCATGCCGCACATCGGCTATGCAAGGGCGGCTGAGCTGAGCAAGCAGTCAGTGAAGGAGGGTGTGTTGATTCGCGACATGGTCAAGCGTGATAAGCTGTTACCCGCTGAGCAGATCGACGATGTCCTCGACCTGAAGAAGATGACGGAGATCGGGGTGCCCGGCGGGGCGCATGCGATGGTCGCGGGGGGGTAGGGAGCGTATTAGCTTCCACCCATGCGCATCACAACGTGGGCCGAGTACGGGTTGATCTGCGCGCTGCATCTCGCGCGGCGTGCGTCGGAGGGTCCCATCACCGGCCGCGAGATCGCATCGCGTGAGAAATTGCCCCCCGACTACGTCGAGCAGATTCTGCTGCGACTGCGCCGCGCTGAAATCGTACGCAGCACGCGTGGCGCGCGTGGCGGGTACGAACTGGCACGGTCGGCCGAGAACATCAGCGTGCGCAACGTGATCAACGCATCGGAACTGACCACGTTCGATCTCCACTGTGTCAGTCATCCAGTGGACGAGACGCGCTGCGCCGATTCGACCCACTGCAGCATCCGCCCCGTATGGATGATGCTCCAGGAGAAGATCGACGGGGTCCTCGAGAGTGTGCGGCTCATCGATCTCCTCGAGGATGAGCCACGCGTGCGCGATGTGGTGCGCGAGCGGGCAGGAGAGCGGACTCGCCTGCCGGTGCTGCAGGGGTGAGCGCGGCGCCGGCTCCCGGCGGAGGGGGCTTTTTACAGCGATGGCGAGCCGACCGGGCGCTAAGGCGGAACGCCATGACGTTTGTGCGCTCGCTGCAGGACGAGCCTGAGGAAGACGATGTCCGGTTTGTCGCGGAGCATGTCACGGCTGGCGACGTCGACCACGCCCGGTGGGAGCTTCGCTACGCGCGCCGAGCCCTGGGACTGCTGACGGCAGAGCGCGACGCGCTCGACGACCGCACGGCCTCCGCCGTCTCACGTGCGCTGGGTGAGTCGATCGAACACGATCGACAGATCGATTCCGCGAAACGCCCGGTCGCGCAGCGGCAACAGAACGACCGGCTCTACGCGTATCGCCTTGCGCTCGCGAATCGTGAGGCGCATGTGCCCACCGCGACACGACTGGGGCGGACCCTGCTGACCTTTGGTGGCGGCGCGGCCCTGGATGATTCGCGGGCGATGGAGCGGCTGGGTACCACGCTCGTGAAATACATGCTCGATGCCAATCAGCGACTGCGCGAGGTGTTTGGCACGGCGGAACTGCCGGACGACGTGGCGCCTTCCAAAGTGGCCGTCTCATGAGCGGCACGTCCTGAGCTGCCGTCAACGCTGCCCGCACAACAAAAAACGAACCCGGCAGGGTTCGTTTTTTCTGTCAGGAAAGTGCCGAAGGGGGGACTCGAACCCCCACGGGCTTGCACCCACTGGCTCCTGAAGCCAGCGCGTCTACCAGTTCCACCACTCCGGCGAGACTCAAAAGATATCGGCACCGGCCATGTCAGTCAACGCATCGGATTGCGTAACTTTCGACGCAGCAAAGCGCTAAGTGGTGACCCGCGCGCTTCCATCTCGTCGTATAAACAGAGCACTCGCCCGATGACTCCCAAGGAAACCGCAGATGACGATCGGTCGGTCGTGGCGCGGAACAGACGCGCCCGGCACGACTATCACATCACGGATTCCTGGGAAGCCGGGCTGGTGCTCCAGGGCACCGAAGTCAAGGCGCTCCGCGACGGCCAGGCCAATCTCGCCGATGCGTATGGAATCGTGAAGGATGGCGAGGTCTTTCTGCTGAACCTGCACATCTCCCCGTACGAACGGGG